>JAFXEJ010000163.1 GCA_017513795.1 Ruminococcus sp. | reverse complement strand
GTGGTGAACCGGCAGGAAAAAGCAGCGGCATAGTGGGGGGGATATGCTCACCGCTTCCTGCTGATTCTGAGTGCAGCGAGCTTTCTCAAATACTCTCTGTCTATCATTCCAGCTTCTGCCAGCTCATGGCAGTTGCTACATAAGCATATCAGGTTAGTATCTTCATAACCGATTGAAGCATCTTCCTTCAGCGGCGTGATATGATGTACTGAAAGCCCTTCGTACACGAGCTTCTTCTTATCCCTGCACACCTCGCATAAATACTGTGCATCTTCTCTTATCTGCTTTGATTTCTTACGCCATTTAGCACGCTGTCTGAATTGATATGCGTCGTCCTGTGATCTGTCATAGTTCCTTGCTTTGTACTCTACTTTGACCGGACATTCACCAGCTTTGTGAACTCTGCCACAGCGTGAACAGGCTTTCAGCATCTTATCTTCAACGCCTGAGCGACATATATCAGATTCCAGTTTTTGATGTTATTGTCAGCGGCTATCTGCTGTACAGTAGTTCCGAACCTGTTTGCAATGGCTGTGAGTGTATCGCCTTTGCGTACATAGTAGGTCTGGAATTTAACCGGCTTCGGAGCTGGTGCAGCTGCCTTTGTTGTATAGTTCAGCCCTGCTCCGGTGATGATCTGCTCGTAGTCCTTGTAGGCTATATCAGAATCAACTTTGATTCCTGCGACTGTGAACTTGTCAGAATTTTGCCACATTCCGCACTCTTTGTATGGCTTCGCAACGTCCCACTGAGCGAGCCATAAATCAAACTGAGTGAGTTCGTTATAATTGATCTTGCTTGCGATATAGTTTTTATTGAGATACAGCGAGACGTAATAGCCTGCTTCTTCGAGCCTGTCGCAGAATGCTTCGATAATAGCTGTACGGCTTGCTTTGTTCTGCTTTACGCCCTGTTTTTCCGAATAGCTGTCTGAATCATATTCATAGTCGCAGCCAATAGGATAAGTAAATTTGCCTTTGAACTTGGAGAGAACTTCGATACATTTGTCTGCGTTCTTGATAGCTTCTTCGACGTTGGTTGCGTAAATGAACCAATACGCACCGACTTTGATTCCGGCATTAAAAAAACCGTTCACGTTCTGCTCGAACTTTTTGTCCTGAGTAGTCCAGCCGTAGCCAGCCCTTATCATTGCAAACTCAATTCCCTCTGCCTTGACTGCAGCAAAGTTGATATTACCGTTATGCTCCGATACGTCTATGCCTTTTTTCATAATTATACCTCCGAAAAGTGGTTTTGGTGTGATCTCCGATGTTTTGTTGCTTATATTATACTCATTTTTACTATTTTGTCAAGTATATTCCATAAAAAAACAGGCTGTATGTAACAGCCTGTTTTGATGTTTATTTAATTATTTTTTCAATCTGTTCATATATTTTGTCGGCTTCATCCCTGAATTTAGGAAAATCAAATTCAGCTACTGCGAGAATTCTCATACAGTCTCGTAGTAATTGTTTCATTTTTTCTTTTTCTGATTCAGTTTTTTCAGCTTTTGTTTGATAATATTCGATGCTTTTAATTATGGCTTTTGTTGGATGCTTTTCAAATTCTCGGAATAAATCCATAATTTTTTCTATTTCCTCGTTTGTAAGTTCTCGGCAGTCTTTATCTGTTAGTTTTCTTGATAGAGGACAGCTCATACAATTGGTCTGCTGTGAACATACTTTTTTACGATCTATCATTGTCAATCACCTGCTTTACTTTTTCGGTTAATTGATCTTCGTTATCTATCCTGTCAAGCTGCCGTTTGACCTTGCTATATATTACGCTGTCGATATCTTTTATACCAAGAAGCAGTCTGAGCTGTAATGCAACTACGAGAACATCTGCGACTTCTTCTTTGATATTTTTATACGCTTTGCAGTCACCCCTGCGAAGCTTGTTTACTGCCTGAGTAAACTCGGCAGATTCTTCAATCAGCATATCTGCCTGAGAAGTAAATCCATAATGATTTGCTATTGTCTGAAGCTCTTTCGGATATTTTAGCGAATTGCTTTTTCTTGCGGAATAAAATCCTTTTTTATATCCTTCGTTATACCCCTGACGGAATGACTGTTCATTTTCGTCACTATAATATTTTTCCTCTAACTTTTTAATTTTTGTTTCAAGCTCACTCACATAAGCCTGAGTTTCAGGTTCTGACATCCATTTACCATTTAATATCATTTATTTTGCCCCCTTTGAGCTGATTTCACGAATTCAGCTTCGCTTTCTAAATGAAGCTTGATTTTTGAAAAATCTATTTCGTATTTACTTTCAAAAAGATTTTTAGCATCAAGCATACTGAGTTGCTTTCCTTTATACGCTGGATAGTCAAACATAAAGCACATTTCATTAAAGAATTCTTGTATATACTTTTTTGAGCGATTCCGTCTGTGATGTACTGCAAGTGCAGCTATAACAGAAAATATCGCCATGCTATATGCTGCATCTTCAAAAAATTTGTATTCTTGCTTTAAATATGCTTTTTGAACTTCGTTATATATCTGTTCTCGGCATTTTGCACAGTCGGTTCTGGCTTTCATATTGATTCCCCCTTAGAACGGCACATCACCGTCACTGAGTATTTCTTCAAAATCACTCAGATTTCCGTAACTCATAGCTGTCTGTTCTGCCGCTTGCTGTAATTCCTGTGCATACTGGTTTCCGGCTGCATCGTTAACTGAATCGTAATGCGGTCTTTGCTGTTGTGGCTGCTGCTGGTTGTTGGTGCTGTTGCCGCCTTTGTCTCCGCAGAATTCAACGTTATTGACGAATACGTCTGTTGTGTAGTGTGTAACATCTGCGTGGTTTCTATCCTGATAACTTCCGGTGCGTAACATTCCTTCGAGTGCAATCATTTTGCCCTTGCTGAAGTATCTCGTTATAAATTCTGCCGTCTGCTTCCATGCTACGCAGGAGATAAAGTCGGCATCGTATTCGCCGTTCTGGTTCTTGAATTTCCTATTAACTGCGATTGTGAATCTGCAACAGGATATTCCGCTTTGTGTTTGTCTGAGTTCTGGGTCGGCTGTAAGTCTGCCGATGATCTGTACACTATTCATGCTTTTTTACTCCTTTTATACTTTGCGTAATGTATCGTGTCGATGATAGCTTCGAGCATTTCAGAAATGTCCTCTTGTTCTTCAAGTGATAAGTCGGAAGGATTGCAAGGTACGAGATAAGTGCTTTTCCCTTTTGCTGCAACTTCTGGTCGGTATGCTTTCAGGACTTCCTGAGTTAATGCGTAATAGTTCATGTACGTTCTGCTTCCGTTCTCAGGAGCATCTACGAGCTTTCCCCTTTTGACCTGCTTTCCGAACAGGTCGTAACACATATCTTTGTGTTCAAGAAATATTTGAAATATAAATTCTTTGCTTTCCATTTTCATTCCCCCTTTTCAATATGCTGATGAATGTATATTGCTTCACTGTTTTCCCCTACGTTTTCGAGAAGCCATTCGTCACATTTTTCTTTGCTCAGGTGTACTCTTTTCACCCTGTACTCATATACGAACTGCCCTGCTGCTTCTTTTGATCTGATACGTTCTTCGATTTCTTCAGTAATGTAGTTTGCTTCGACGAGGTACAAATCATAGTTCCTTGCTGTGATTCCTTCCAGCGTTACTGTATCTGTCATATAGATTGCCTTCTCAGCGTTCTGGAACACTCTCCAACCGGCGTTTTCAACATCGTGGTATAATTTGACCGGTGAAACTTTGAACGTCTTATAATCGTAAATACGACCGATTTCAAGCGAATCTATGTTGTGAACTGAAACGCCGCATTGCAAAAGCTCTGAGACTAACCAGCTACAGCAAGCGAACCTGAGTGTCGGGCGTTCTGCTGCGAGCTTGCGAATAGTCGCCTTGTTAAAGTGGTCGCCGTGTATATGAGTTAAAAGGACGATTTTCAAGCCCTTGTAAACGTCCTTCAGGTCCAGGAAGGGAACGCCACAGTCAAGAAGTATGATATTATTCAAAACTATGGCGTTTCCCTGAGAACCTGTCGAAATGATATTATAATTCATCGAATGTCACATCAATGGGCTGCTCTGCTGTCGGCTCTGCCTGTATGATGATCTCAGGCTCAGAAGGTGCTGAAGGAGCTTCGGGAGCTGGTGTGTTCATTTCGTCTGCGTCATACATTCCTGACAAGTCTTCGATAAAGGTTTCTCGTAATGCTCTGACCTTTGCAACCTTCTCGACCATTGTTGCACCCTTGCCAGCCCAATTACTGTTGAGCGTGCCGTCTTTCTTCCTGTTTGCGACCTCTTCAAATGCTACGCTACAGTAGGTCGGATATTTCCAGTTTTTTCTGTATACTTTAGCCCAGCCGCCGACGAGCTGCTCTGAGCTGCCGAGATAGAACGTTCCCTTGCGTTCTTCTATGCTGCCGTCACTCTTTAAAACTATGACACCGCTTTCCATGCCGTCATAGTCTGGATGAATGATCGCACGCTTCAGTATTGCGTCTTTGCCGACTACGATCTGTGCAGGCTGGTTGCCAAACTTGATGCAGTAGGCTTCCTTCAGGAACGGATTCAGCTTGCGAGCCTTGCACAGCTCTGTGAAGAATTTGAACTCCTGAAGGGTGATCGTGCCGGAATCTCCAACGATATACTGCTGTACAATGCTGGGTGTCAGCTTGATCTGCTCACCGTTTACTTCGTAAATAACTGCGAGTTCTGCTTTCTGTGGGTTTTGGTTCTGATTACTCATAATTTTCCTCCTTAATTGGCTCATATTTCCATATGAACCCTTTTATTTGTTTTCTTTTGCCTTTACAACACTCACTAATATGACCGCTGTTTATGTGCAATGCTCTTTCAATATCCTTTGTGCTATCCCAAACTTTTATAAGTTTAAGAGTTTTATCGTATTGATATACAGTTTTGTGATTATGATGTAATTTCCCAAACTTTCTTTTGTTTGAGTTTCCCATGTGTCCTAAACTACTGGCATATTTAATATTTTCGTGATGTGTGACCCATTCAAGATTAGATACACAATTGTTATGAGTATTGCAATCAATATGATTTACACAAGGTTTATTTTGTGGGTTCTCGATAAATGCTTCTGCTACAAGTCTATGCACATAATAGTTTTTATGTGATTTATCAATAATTACCTGAGCAGTTAAATAACCTTTGCCGTTATCAAACAATTTTATGTTTTGGGCTTTTCCCTTGTGCTTTACATTTCCGAGATTGCTAACTTCATAATTGCTTAATGATTTGCAATCTTTCCATACCTCATTCGTAAGTATATCCCCCTTCGTCTAAAAATTTTTTTAGTTCTCTCAGTTTGCTTCTGGTTGCTTTTACTGTGAATCTCAGCGTCAGCTTTGGTTCTTCCTGCTGGACTTCTGCCGGAGCTTCAACGGCAGTCGGTGCTTCCGGTATAGCTGCTTTGATTGCTTCCACTCTTTGCGCTTCTGCGGCTCTTTTTTCGGCTTCTGCTTCCTGCCTTGCCTGTTCTTGCTCAATAGCTTTTGCACGAGCCTTCACGCCGGTTATTGCGGCTGAAACGTTCAGGCTTTTCTTGTATTCAACTAAGATTTCAGCTTTAATGTCAGTAAAGGTGTCTATCAGCTTCAGATCTGCTTCGATGCGGTCAATAAATGCTGCTGCCTGTTCCTTCAGGCTTTTGAGACTTGCGGAAAGTGTGATGTTCAGCCCTGCCTGTGCATACGATACGAAGTCAATCCCCTTGCTTGCGAGGTATTCTTCAAAATAGCTCTGCACTTCTGCTGCTTTCTTTGCTTTGAGTTCGTTCTCAACATCGTCTATTCTCTGCTTCAGCAGCTTGTCCGCTGTCTTGTAGCTATTGGATATACAATCGTTGTAAACTTCTTCAAAGTTTTCGTAAGGTGTTAGAACAGCCTTCTTGACTTCTTTTCGTTTTTCTTCCCAGCTCTTGAATTCTGCCGAGAGTTCTGCTCGTGCTTTCTTGACTTCTTTTACAGTGTCTTCAGTAACGACGAGACTTGTTACCGTCTCAACTCTTTCTGCGACCTGCTGCTTGATCTGCGCTAACTGCTGCTCGATAACAGGCAGTTGCTTTACGACTATGATCTCATTACTCATTGATTATTCCCCCTGTATTAGTTCCCAATGGAATTTTTTTGCGGTTTTGGATTTTCCTTGCAAACAAGCCAGAATATTTTGATGTGTGCTATTTACAGCTTTTGCGGCTTCTCGTATGCTTTGAAATACTTCGCCAGTCTCAACACATTTAACTTTATATCCTTGTTTGATTCTTTTTTTATTAAGAATATCGCCATAGTTCATATTATAACTATGTGTACACCATTCAAGATTATTAACGTTATTATTTGACTTGTTTTCGTCAATGTGATTTACTTCGGGATATTGATTTGGATTCGGTATAAACGTTTCTGCTACAAGCCTATGTAAAGCCAATAACTTGCTCTCCCCATTTTTACAAAGTACAACCTTGCAATATCCTTTTATGTTAGCTGGTTTTAGTATTTTCCCTTTAAGTTTTACCCAACTAAATCTGCGATATACTTTTCGTTCTAATGAACGAACATTGCCAAGGTTTGATACTTCATAAAGTCCTTCATAGCCTTTTATAGCTCGCCATTCCTCATTCATTAAATTTCTCCTTTAAATTCATAACACTCTCTGTTGGTGATGTACTTTCGGAAAGTTCCTGAGATGTGTCGGGCGACTTCTGGTGTGCAATCTCTCCTATGTACTTCGACTTTTTTATGCCGTTTGAAATGGATACGTCAAATAAATACTCTACGCTATATATCTTGTTACTTTTGCGATATAGTAATGCGAGTATCTTTTCGACCTCTGACAACTTAAATTCTGTGCGCCCTGTCATTTTGCTGTAGTACGTATTATTGCTGATTTCAAGCAATTCCATGATCTCTTTTTTTGTGATATGATTTCGAGCCATTTCTGCCATTAAGTTTCTGTAATACATTTTATCCCCCCCTTTTTGTAGTGCGTCAAATTTTGCCGCACTCTCGTTATAAATTATAATAGCACTTTATCACAGAAATGTAAAGTATTTCTGCGTATTGTTTACAATTTATTAATAAATTGTTTACATTTGCGCTCGTTATCGTTTAAAATCATATGGAAAATATTATCATAAGGAGTTGGAAAAAATATGGATTTTATAAAGAACTTAGAGAAAAAAATGCAGGAAAAGAACTTGAACAAATCACAGCTTGCTCGTGGTATGGGCGTAGCTCCTTCGACTGTTAATTCGTGGTTCAATCGCTCTCTTGACGACGCAAATGTAGAAATATTTCTCAAAATATAGTTGCAATTCAATCGGGGTGCTGTTATTATTGTGTTATGGCAAACAACGCCCTTCCGATTGATAGGTTGTGCAATGTTTACCATAGCAACAATGCGTAATAGCCTTAATTTTGGCTATTATGCAAATAGATTTTAAGGTAAAAACGGTGTATAATAGTATTACAAAGTTCCGAGTGAGTTGAGCCGAATGTGAGTTCAGCCGAATGGAATACGGTCATATATTGAGTAGCAGGCATTATATGACGATAACTTAATATTTGACCGTTGAAAGCCTTTGTACGAATTGAGCTGCTACCTTAATTCGTGCGAGGGCTTTTTTATTACAAGGAGCGTAACAAATGGTAGTAAATGGAATTGAAAACGAATTGATAATTATAACGAAGCAGACGTTTGACGCTTTCCTGCGTTCGGACTTCCCTGCTGATCTGATAGCCTTATATAATTTTTATTATTATACGGCTAAATGGCAGGAGACGAATCAACCTAAATGCACAACAGGCTATACTGCCGAGGGCTTGAAGTGGAGCGAAGCAAAGGTCCGTAGAGCTAAAAAAGAATTAATGCGGCTTGGACTTGTTGAAGATGTTCAGCAAAAAGTCAATGGAAAAGTGACCGGCTGCTTCATAAAGCTGAATTATATTATCAAGCAGGAGAATGTTCACCACCCTTATGATTTTTCACAGGGTGGAAAAAATGAAAACCACCCTAACGATTTTTCACAGGGTGGAGTTGTTCACAGGGTGGAGAACTTACAAACAAATGCTTTAAGTTCTAATAATATAAATGCTTTAAGTTCTAATAATATAAATGCTTTAAGTTCTAATACTCTTGCGTCAGAGACTAACGCAAAACAAAAAATTGATCTGAAGCAGATTGAAAAAGACTTCGAAGAAGTCTGGAAGATATACCCGAAGAAACAAGGAAAAGAGAACGCAAAGAAAGCTTATATAAAAGCTCGTAAGGCTGGTACATCTAACTGTGAAATAGTTGCAGGGCTTCTACGTTACATAGATTTTATAAAAGCAAATCGTACTGAGGATAGATATATTAAGCACGGCAGTACATGGTTCAATCAGAAATGCTGGGACGATGATTATTCGATAAATGAAAAGCCAGCAGCAAATAATACTGTACCTTCAGAGGACGACTACGACTTTGAGCGTGGCAGCTTCTGGAAGTAAAGGCGGTGATCTTATGAGAACAAAAGACGATCTAATCAAAATACAGTCTGTTCCTCTTGAAGTCAAAATATTAATGACGCAGAGACGTATTCGTGAATGGGTTTCAGAATTTGGAGTTGACGGCGTATATGTATCTTTTTCAGGTGGAAAAGATTCAACCGTCCTGCTCCACCTTGTTCGTAAGCTTTATCCAGACGTTGAAGCTGTATTCGTTAATACAGGGCTTGAATTTCCAGAGATTCAAAAATTTGTAAAATCGTTCGATAATGTGAAAGTGCTTTATCCGGAAATGACCTTTTCTGAAGTAATTAAAAAATACGGTTATCCTTTTTTATCAAAAAGCCTTAGTCATAATATAGCAATAGCAAGAAACAACCCAGACGGTAAAATAAAAAAGAACGTGTTCAGC
Organism: Ruminococcus sp.; assembly: GCA_017513795.1. Lineage (GTDB taxonomy): Bacteria > Bacillota > Clostridia > Oscillospirales > Ruminococcaceae > Ruminococcus. The sequence goes on along the minus strand of JAFXEJ010000163.1, from coordinate 24,014 downwards.
CCTGAGTATAAAGGACTTTATTCAGCGTATAAATATATTACATTAACTGATAAATCTCAAACAGATCTGATGATCTCAGACAAGTGCTGTGATGTAATGAAGAAAGCCCCATTGCATAAGTATGAAAAGGAAACAGGCAAAGTCGGAATCGTTGCAACAATGGCGTGTGAAAGTAAAGTACGAGAAAAATCTTGGCTCGAAACTGGCTGCAATTCTTTTGACGGCAAATATAAAATTAGCAAGCCAATGTCCTTCTGGACTGAGCAGGACGTATTAGAGTATATACGCAGAAACAATATAGAAATTGCCAGTGTTTACGGTGAGATTTATCAAGATATTCCAGATCAACTTCCGGGACAATCAATATTTGAATGGGTGGAAGAATTTGTAGCAAAAGGCTGTCCACTCTCCACTACAGGAGAACGTAGAACAGGCTGTATCTTTTGCGGCTTTGGTGCTCACCTTGAAAAAGGCGAAGGAAGGTTCGAGAGACTTAAAAGAACTCACCCGAAGCAATATGATTACTGTATGAACGGCGGCTCGTATGATTCAGACGGAATCTGGAAGCCGGACAAAAACGGTCTTGGAATGAAACACGTAATTGATACTTTGAACAGCCTTTACGGCGAAGATTTTATAAAATATTAAGGAGTGAAGAAAAATGAAAGACAATAACGGATTTGTAAATCTGCTTGAAAGTATAGCGGAAAGATCGCCTATAAAGGCAGAACAAGGAGACTACAAAGAAAAGGACGGTTTAATTTACTGCGGTAAATGTAAAACGCCTAAACAGGTACGAATCGAGATCAACGGAGTAAATATGACACCGTTCTGTATGTGCCAATGTGAAAAGGAAAAGTACGAGAAGGAAAAAGCCGAGGACAAGGCAAGGGCTTTACGTGAGCAGATAGAGCGTAATCGCCGAGCTGGTTTCCCTGAAGAACAAATGCAGAAATGGACTTTCGAGAAGGACGACAGAGCCAACGAAAAGATATCTGATATCTGTCAGCGATACGTTGAGAACTTCCCAAAAATGAAAGCCAAAGGCAAGGGCTTGATGTTCTTAGGGGGATTCGGAACAGGCAAAACGTTCCTTGCTGCCTGTATTGCAAACGCTCTCCTTGATGAAGGCTTCAGCGTTTTAATGACGAATTTCCCTCGCCTTGTAAATACTGTTCACGGTATGCGTGAAGGCAAGCAGGAATATATTGACAGCCTGAATAAATACAGCCTTCTCATAATTGATGATCTGGGCGTTGAACGTCAGTCCGAATACGTTGCTGAGATTGTTCAGAATATAGTTGACAGCCGCTATCGTGCCGGGCTTCCTATGGTGATTACGACGAATCTATCACCGAAGGACTTCAGTGAGACGCAGGACATAGCGAAGTCAAGACTTTATAGCCGTATATCGGAAATGTGTTTACCTTTGATCGTAAAAGGTGTGGACCGTAGAAAAGCAAATGCAGCAGACAGCGACAGAGAGCTTGCAGAGCTGCTGGGACTGTAAAGGAGCGTTGAAAAATGAGTGAGTTCAAGAAAAAAATTGCATGTGTTGGAGCTTGTAAGCACCCAAAAGGCAGAGGAAAGTCGTCGTGCGAATTTACTATAGACAAAGTGCGTTATTATTTCTGCTATGGATATTACAACGACTGGGGCGATGATATATCACCATACTGTGAAAACTGTCCGGCACATATTGACGCTGCTGATGATGTATTACAGCAGCTTATCAACGAGAGAAAAGCAAAGGAAGGTGCAAAAAATGACACTTGACGAAGCATATAGACATATTAAAAAATGCAAGCAAGCAGACGCACAGCCTGTGAAGTGTGGGCGGTGGGAGAATGAACATTTAGAAAATGATGTCTGGTGGGCAGATTGTAGCAACTGTAAAAATGAAACACACAGCAGATTCGGAAGAGTATCGTCATATGCTTTCTGTCCTAACTGCGGTGCAAGAATGGACGGTGATTCTGAATGTCAGTAAAATTTGAAGTTCTGGGCGTTCCTGTTGGAAAAGGTCGCCCGAAGTTCTCTACGGTCAACGGTCACGCTGTTGCGTATACTCCTGCTAAAACTGCGAACTACGAGACGCTTGTTAAGTTGTCATATCAGCAGCAAATTGGTGCTTTTATGTTTGATAAGGATATACCGCTACGAGCTATTATACGAGCGTTCTTCCCTATTCCAAAGAGTGCCAGCAAGAAGAAGCAGGAACAAATGCGTGATCTGAGAATATTGCATACGAAAAAGCCTGACGCAGATAATATTATAAAAGCTGTTCTCGACGCTTTGAATGGTGTTGCGTACTATGATGATAGTCAGGTTGCCGAAGTGATGATCTCGAAGGCGTATGCTGAAGTTCCGAAAGTAGAAATTGAAATATATAACGTAGGTGATGTATATGCGAAAAGATGAATTACTTTTGAAAGCTGCTGCGAAAATGCGTCGCCCCTGCTCTGCTGGTGTGATGATAGACAAGCGTGTTCTGCTGCTCCTGCTCCGGCTCAGAGCTGAGAAAAGAAAAGGGCTTGACAAATCTGCTGAAACGTGATAACATATAAGCGTCCGGAAAGTTCTCGGAATTGCTTTTCGGGTTTTGGTTTAAAGAAGGAGCTTTGCAAATGTGAAGCTCCTTTTTTGTTCCCCTGCTTTTTCCCTTAATGTTCATTATATACAATGCTCAATGGGCTTTTTTGTGCAAGTGTACAAATTACGCCTGTTGAGCATATTTTTTTGTCAAAACGCTTGACTTTGTTGCTCAATGGGTATATAATATAATTACAGAAGGCAAGGAAAGCTGGACAGCAACAAATCCTCTGGATTGAGCGCAGCGAGCAGCCTGATAAACCAAAACCGAAAAGAATTGCGAAAGGGTGTTTTTTATGATGTACAATATGAAGTATTTCAATGAGAACGCAAAGAAAGTTGATAGTGAGTACAGCGAGATTTATGATCTCGACGGTCACAGAATAGCAATTGCACAGTGTGAAAGATGTGCAAGAAGGCAGTATTATAACGTATGTGTAGACGGAACTACGATAGCAACCAGAACACTTCTGAGTAATACAATTCGCCTTGCTCTGAATTACTTAAACGCACAGTAAATAAACCTGCTGACCTACCGGCAATACGGGGAATAAACCAAAACCAAACCAAAACCGAGAATTTAAAGGAGAAATGAAAAATGATTGAATTATGTTTAACTAACTTAGGAAAATACAACGAAGGCGAGCTGATCTTCACAAGGCTGGTGCTTCCTGCTACTACTGAGGAAATATGTGCAGCTTATGACGAGATCGGAGTTGCAGACGGAACTATGTATGAAGAATCTTTCATCAGCGACTACGAGACAGACATAAACGGACTGAGCATAAGCGAATACGCAAGCCTTGATGATCTGAACGAGCTTGCAGAAGAACTTGAAAACTTCGACGAGTACGAGCTTGAAGCGTTCGGGGCAATGCTGGAATATGGCTACGCTACAGATGAAGCTCTAAAGAAGGTACAGGACGGAGACTATATGTATTATTCAGGCTGCTGCTCTATGGCAGAAGTCGCTGAACAATACGCAGACGAGATAGGACTTCTTTCAAACATTCCTGATGATCTTCGTTATTACTTTGACTTTGAAGCATACGGCAGGGATATGGAAATAAACGGAAGCTTTGTTGAAACAGAATCAGGCTACATAAAAATTTATAAATAATATATATAATACTTCTGAGAGCGTCCATAATACGTTGTGAGACGTTCTCAGGAGTAAAGAAATATAATTACTATGCCAAACGTTCAACGTCGTTATACGGCAAATATGAAGGAGTTGAAAGCAATGCTCAAATGTTTATGCCACCACTGTAAAAATAGGGCGATAGGCTGTCACAAGTTCTGCGATAATTATAGATCATATCGTAGGCAGTTGGAAAATATGCAAGTCGAGTGCAATAAGGTGGATGAAAATTCAAAAGCCTGTATCGAGACGTTCTATAAAAATAATTTTAGAAAGAAGTGAGAACAATGACAGAATTTCTACAGGTTTTCCTTTTGGCTTTTGCAGTTTCGAGCTTGTATGATCTGATATCTCCAAAAGCTAAGATATTAAAAAAGAGGATAAAGCTCAGAAGGGCTGCAAAAATGTATATGCAATTATCCGAAGTAGTTGACAACGATTATGATTCAGGTTTTTTCTATGGAAAAGCCAAACTATTCGAGCAAAAATTAAAAGAAACGAGGTATTTTGATTATGAATGAAAAGAACTCTATTCGAGAAGCCCTTGACAAGTACGGTATTAAAATGTCAGAGTTTGCACGAGCTGAAGAAATACCGCTGAGAACGTTTCATAACTGGTGTTATGGCGAGCGTAAACCTGCTCCATACCTTGAACGTTGGTGCATTGAAAAGATTGAAGAATACGCAAAAAAAAAGGCAGCCGAATAGCTGCCTTTTTTTTTACTGTTTTTTTGTTGTCTGAGTGCCAAAATAAAATCCTATAATCATAACGTAAATTGTCTTGAAGGTTTCAGACACTTCCCTGCCTGATATACTGAGATACGCCATAACGCCTGTGAGCGTCAGCGTGACAAGAGATTTCACGTCAATAAGCTTGCATAACTTCTCTTTCATTTATCTCTCCTTTCAAGGTCTTCGAGCCGATGATTTATAACTTTGATCTGCTCTTCGACTACCGGCATTCGCTCTGCAAAATGGTTGTGCTTGTTCACTGCTACAGCCAAGTTGTCTATCTTAGTATCAATCACGGCTTGGTGCGTTTCCAATTTATGCTGTATTTCTCGATTACTTGCTTTTGTGGATATAATAACGCCGGATATGGTTGCTGCTGCTGATACTATCGAAACGATGATTGAACTATCCATTTTTATACTCCTTTTATGTAGCAGGTTCGTCTGCTATGTAATTTGATACACTTGCGAATGATGATGTCTTTTTCACGATATAGCCGTGCAGAGTTATTGCGAGAATTGTTCCGGTATATGCATCTGAGTTAGTGACCTTCAAATTCAGTCCAGTTCTGCTGCTGTAATTGAAAACAGGTTCGAGTGTCAAATCAGATTCCTTGACTATTCCACTCGATACTAATGTCAAAAAGGTGTTACCACTCCATGTACATCCCGAGCAGGTCATTCCACCTATTTCTGCACCTATGTGATTGCTATTGTTCGTAGTGATCTGTGCCGTGAGCCTGTACGCCTTCTCGTATGCGTCCGGTATCGTGAAGCCGTTGAAAATGCCTTCGATAAGTCTGTAGTCGTATGCACCGAGTAGCGAGACAGTTCCTGCTGTAGCTGTGAAGTCGTATCGGTCGTAAAGCTGCTGCGAGCCTATATATATTACGTCGTCGAGTGCAAGCCCCTGACTTTCTACGCTGTTTTCATTTGTTGGAAAGCAATTGAAGCCGGTAGAGCTTTTCAGGCGGTCGTAATATACGATTGGCATACCCTTCTGGACTGTGATATTATACGTTGTTGAAGCTAACCGGTCAGAAACGATTATTTTCACATTCCAGTCGTAATGGTTGTCGAGCTGAATTGTTGTATCAGTGTTCGCTGATACGCTCAAAGGCGTGCTGTACGAGCTGTCAGTCGTTTTTTTATGCTGTTCTGATATAGTTACACTATTTTTACCAGATAGGCTTGAAACGGTCGGAGAGACGTTCAGAACGGTGTCCGTATAGAAATTATTTTCTCGGGAGCAGGATATAACAGCGTATGGCTGCTGCCATGCTTCCACTGTGATCTGAAGCGACTTCGTAACGCTGTTCCCCCTGCTGTCAATTGCCTTCACCGTTGCCGTGATGTTACTTGAAACGTCGAGAACGCCCCAGCTCATATTTCCTGCTGCTGCCTGCTCCCTTGTTACGCCGTTTATTGTAACTTGATACTTCGTTATCGTGGCGTACTTCTGTGCTGTTGCTGCTGGAATTGCAATCGTCAGGCTGCTTTGCTTCTGAATGATCTTTTGATTATTCTCAGTAATAGCTGCCGTGGTGCTGTTGCTGTCCTGATACGTCGGATTTGCCATTGTGGGTGCAGCGTCAACAATTGTCATTGTTCTGGTTGCTGTCTCGTAGTACGTCTGACCTGATATTACCGTTTTGATGTAGAATATCACCGAGAGCGTATTTGAGTTTGGTGTCGCTGCTCTGAGGACGTTTCGTTCTGCTTCTGTAAGCTGGAACGTATACGACGTGCCGGTTTTCGGAATATCTCTGTACGATATATTGTCCGTGCTGCCTGTAAGCGATATGCAAGCCTGTAAAGTCGTAACGCTGTTCCCTGCCGAGTTCTGATAATTTATCGTCGGATTCTGAATGTCAGTAAAATTTGGTGCGGCTGTGATCTTTGCCGCCCTTGCTATTTGTGGAAGTGTGAACGAGCCAGAGCCGGAGCAGTTGACGGCTACTGTATAAATACCGGCTTCAGCAGACGCAGAAAAGGTCTTATTTCCGGCTGTATCATGCGTCATAGTAAAATTACCTGAAGCCACGAGCGTGCCGTCATAGAGCTGAATTCGTGTGCTTGACGAGTATACAGTCGAGCCGTTTATAACGACTTTGAAATTTCCTGACCTGTACCAGCTCGACTGTGCTGTTCCTGCTCCTTTCAAGGTCCATGCAATAGTGGTTGTATTATTGGCTACACTCTGAGACGATACCGACCACGCAAACGTCAAATATCTGCCCTGATAGCCTGTCGTGTTAAAGCTTCCGGAGCTTGCCATTGTATCACCCCTTTAGTTCGTTGATACAAGCCCGATACCGTCGTTTATTACGGTAGTGCCGTCTGTATCGTATAAAGTTATTGGAATAAATCGAACCTTGTTACACAGCGTTATTTCTTCTTCAACGACTGATTTTTTCATATGAAATTCGTCCTCAGATACCCAGAAAGTCAAATTTCCGTCTGAATCGTAGCCAGCAAATCCGACTACTGGATTAATAACGAGATATGTTCCGTTTGTACCGTATAGAATAACGCCGTCTTTGTCAAACTTTCCGATTAAGGTATTAGCTTCATTGTATATCTGAATTTGACCGTATTCGTTAAGATTTGAACCGAGTTTCAAAGTGCCGCCTTTGATAAGATCAGCCACAAGATTTATAACGTTAATAGCCTGCATATTAAGTGTACCGTCTAAGGTCCATGCAGATGTGAAAGCTCCGTTAATTCCTGAAGTTGAAAAGCCAATTCCGGCTGAATTGATTAGCATAACGTTTGTTGCTTCTTCCTTTGGAAGCTTATCAACGACAAGTATCTGATTTCCTTCGTATATGCAGTATGAGTTCCCGAGAGCACCCCATATTTTGTCTGCTGCTTCGGAAAGTTCTTCAGATAGTTTTACGGAAAGTTCTTGATCTCGTTCCGTGATCTGCTGACTTGTCTCGGCTGATACGTTCGACATTAAGTTTGATAGCTTTTCCTTTGAGTTTCCGAATTCAACCTGTATGAACTTCTCGAGAATAGCGTCATACTCAAAGGCGATAACGTGCGTTGTCAAACTGATTCCGAGAGTTTCGTCAATAACGTCTATTGTATCACCAATATCGGTTATTCTTTCGATATTTGCCTTGACGGTATAATTTATCTTCGGTACACAGTTGGCGGTCAAATACGCCGTTGCTTGCTGTCTTAAATCCTCTTGCAGCCTGAATTTGTATGCGTCGTCAGTTTCCCCTTCTGCCTTTTCGATTTCCTGAGTGAATGACACCGTTTTTGTGTACGGCAGCTCGTATTGTGTATCTGAGTATAGATATATTTCGACAAGCAGCAATCCGTCTTTACCGACCGGCATCAGCTTTGTAACGACGTTGCTCCAGTCTTCAGTTTTCTGGATTTCCTTCAGGTTTTTGCCATACCTGATTGTAACGCCATTGTCGGCTCCGATTGATGATCTTATACCGATAATATTATTATCTCGTACAAGGTGACCGCCCCAACGTTCAAGAACGGTGCTTACAGCTTCGTTAAGCGACTTTCGTACACACCTGAATGAATTTATACTCGTAACATCTGAAACGGTTGTAAAAGGGCTTTCATTGTCTGTTGCAGCGTTAAGGTGTTCGAGTGCTTGATTGCAGTTTTTATTGACGACGTTTGAATCCTGTATCAGATAATTTTCTGAATCATAATATCGGTGCTTTGCCTTTACTTTGATTTTGCTTTTATTGATCTCAGGATTCAAGAATCGAAAAGGCTGTTCCCCTGTAGGTGTTGGACAAACAACGATATTGCCGTTCTGAATATATTCAGAATACTCAGGACTACATTCGATTTCAGCATAATATTCACCATTATCCCTTTTATGAATTCTGCATTTTGTAGGCTGAAGGATTTTATCACCGTTACTACTGAATTCAGTATCGGTTTTACCGAATATTTTTATCACGTAGAATCACCCCACGTTATAATGATTTATCATAAATTCAGTCCAGCCATTAGAATTATTGACGTATTTACCCTGTTCACATTCGGTAATGAATAGCGATACAAGAGATGCGTCAGTACTGTCTATCGCACCGTCTCTGTTGCAATCGGCAATGTTTTCTTGTTCTTCTGTAAGCCCTGAAGGCAAACCAGCTCCAATATTCATATAAGCCGTAAGAATTAACAATGCGTCCTGAGAATCAACAGTTCCGTCTCCGTTTACGTCCGGATAAATGAAAGTAGGTAAAGAGTTCGGCGGCAATGTTATATCCCTTATAAGCTGTAATTTTCCGATTGCGATTGTATAAATATCATTACCAATTGTGAGCTGCAAATCATAGTAATACCAGCCGGGAATTAAGTTTTCAGTATCGGCAGGAGCTATACGCATTATGAAGGTGTTTTCACCTATTTCTGTTACAGCAGATTTTCCTTTCTGGAAAGTATAATTTCCGTCAGTTGCTGCTTGCTTTACTGAAAAAGCTACATCAAAGCTATCACTTTCAAGGCTTATAACAGTATCAGATTCAAGTTCAAACTGTATATTGAGCGTGTCGCCACGTATAAGATCAATATTCATCTTTATTCCCCCTTTTATTCTTCGAGAGCCATAAATACGCTATATACATATGATTTTCCGTTTACATATATCAATCCGCTTGAATTGTACTCGTAGAAAGGAACAAAATATAATCCTTCCCCGTATGTTCCACCATTGCCAAGAGGGCATAAACAAAGTGAGGTCATTCCAGCATGAAGGTGTTTTGTATTATTTAGATCACCAAAAAAACTTGTACTAAAATAAAAATCAGCAAAAATTATATTATCGTTATTGTTAGTAGCATTAAATACAATGCCAATAGTATCTGAATTAGACTTAACTACAAATATCCACATATCACCGGAACGTAAAGCAATTCCCTTACTCGTTACATATGCTTCTCCTACTTTGTCATTTGTTCCGTAATGATCTATGACTATTGATGTACCATTTTTTAAAACAACTTGCCATTCTCTTTGGTCCGGTTTTATAACTAATTGACCGCCACCAGCTATTGTGCAGGTTATGATGTTTGATTCGTTTGTAATACTTGCAAAATATTCTGTAGCGTTAGCCTGTAACCAAGCAGTAACATCAGCCGCATTAGTTTGGGCTGTGGTACTGGAAAAGATCGTTTTATTTATTGCCATTTATTAACACTCCTTATTCATCAATATCTGCGTTTCCAATTACTTCAGAAATAATTCCACCTGTGATTTGTATTGCAGTTGCGATCTGAACGTTTGGCTTGATAGGTTCATCACCACCGCCATTAATTGTGCGAAATCCTGCCTTGATCTTGACAGGTGGTTCGAGTATCTTGATTTTTTTTAGTTCAATTTTCATTTATATCCACCTCGAATAATTCTGAATGTTACACTTAATGACTTCACCAGTAATTGTGATAATATTTGCACCCACAGGAAAATAGAAATCATCGTAATTACCTGTAACAATTCTGTTTTTAAGATTACCATTATTGTCGTATGCTTCCATAGCTGCTGTATCAATTATGATAGTTTGAGCCGTAGAACTGCCAATATTTATCGTAAATATTGTTCGGTTGTTAAGCTTAATGGTGATTGTGCCAATTGCTCTAATAGTGAGTATAGGCTTGCTATATATATTCCCAGAATTTACTACGGTATTAGAATCAGTCGAATTATAGTTTAGTTCCTGAGTTCCTTCAGACATTTTATATTTGAACGGCTGAATATGATACGTTACAATTGCTTGTTTGTATCGAATCAACCGTTCAAAATCTATAGCTTCAAGAAGGTTAAACAGATAATAAAAATCAGGCTCGTTGCTAAAAATAATTTTTCCAGAATCATTATTAACAAAATAAGATATTACATCATTAACATTAGCGTCTTTTTTCAGTCCGATTGAAAGCTCTTTATCGTATGCAGCATATCCAAGCTTTGTGATTATATCGCCGTCTCGACCGTCTATTGTCTCAATATTTGTCCTGATCTGTGGCTTTGATATTGGCGGCAATTTCTGAATCAAAAGCCCTTGTACGATTGTACTTTTCGTACCGTTAAGAATAATATAATTCATTCATTGTCACCCCTTATGTGTATATTGCGTCAGCAACTGTTCTCTCGACGAATCTTCCCATTTCGTCTGAATCCATTTCGACTTTCATTTCTCGTAATGCTGCCTTGAAAGCGTTCAGCATAGTGCGAAAATCAGTCTCGGCTGTTGGTCTGCTTGTTGTATCTACTGCGGTGCGAATCATGCTCATGAGCTTATCAGCACCGGCGACAACCTCTGCCCCTGCTTCACCTGCTCCGAGAAGTTTGTTCCCCTGCATACCAAAAATTGTTGGATTGTCAAGCAGCATAGGATTGTTCATAGCTTTTGCGTACCAATCAACTGAAAAATGTGGTACAGAAGGCGGATTCAAACTAAATTTGCCGTCTATGCTGAAGTGTGGCAATTTTATCTTTGGAAGCTCCCATTCAAAATCGAAAAATCCTTTGATTTTGTCTATTGCATTTTTGACTATATCACGAGCCGCTTCAATAGGTGTTTTGATTGCGTTCTTGATACCGTTCCAAACGTTTGTAACTGTGCTTTTTAAAGCGTCAAACACTCCGGTAACCTTGCTTTTTATACCGTCTACAACGTTAGAAACGATGTTTTTTGCGGCTGTGATTGCATTTGATATAGACTCCTTAATACCATTCCAGACGCTTGAAACGAACGATTTCACGCTGTTAAATACGCTCGTAATAGTGCTGGATATAGCATTGACAACGTTCGTTATAACGCTTTTTGCGGCTTCTATCTTGTCAGCTATGGTTGCCCTGATTGCTTCCCAAACTGTAGATACAAAAGACTTTACTGCGTTGAATACGGCAGTGATCTTGTCTTTTATGGCTGTTATGATTGTCGTTATAACACTGCTAATTGCAGTCCATACAGCTGTGATGTTGTCTTTTATAGCGGTTACGACTGTCGATATAACTGTTGATATTCCAGTCCAGATTTCAGATATTTTATTCTGGATTGCTGTGAATACTGTCTCGATAACAGTTTTTACTGCTGTTATTGCTGCCGTTACCGATTCGATAATGGTATTCCATACTTCGGTAATTGTCTCGTGACAGTTCTCCCAGATGAAGCGGAACGGTAACGTTATAAGGTCAAATGCTGACTGAATAATTTCAGCTATGAACATCAGCCCTGTTTGCACAACGTTCTTGATGTTTTCCCATACTTCACTTAAAGTTTTTTTGATACTTTCCCAGCCAGCTTGCCAATTGGCTTTTAATGCTGCGAAAAATGCCTTGATAGATTCAAAGCCCTTTTTGATGTTCTGGACAAAATTATTGAATCCGGCTTTTACCTTGTCAATAGTTACTTTTATAGCGTCCATGCCAGCAGTCCAGTTCTGCTTGAATGAGTTCCAAGCTTTTTTGATATTTTCCCACAAATTTATCCAGAACTTTCTGAAGCCTTCGCAGTTCTTCCATAACAGCATAAATCCGGCTACAAGTGCCGTTATACCTGCTATTATAAGCCCGATAGGATTTGCAGCCATAACAGCATTCAATGCACCCTGTGCGGTTGCTGCTGCATACTGAGCTATTGTCATTCCTTTTTCTGCTGCTGTAGCTGCTATGACAGCGACTTTATTAGCGACGACCTGAGCTGTAAAGGCTGTCATTAAGCCTGTAACTAATGTTAATACGGCAGGCAGATTACTTTTCACCCAGCGTACAGCGTCAGTTGCTCCCTTTATAACGTCACCAATAAGGTCTGTCGTCTTTGAAAGAAATTCGGTTATATTTTCCATGCCGATTTCTGCAATAATTTCCTGTAGACCTGATACAACAGTCGCTTGCATATTGCCGATAGCTCCCTCAAAAGTTGCTACGCTTGTGGCTGCTTCTACTGCTACAGGCTCATTGCCGAGCTTCATTATAGCTTCGTTGAATTCGTCAGCGGTAATCTCGCCTTTAGCCATAGCTTCCCTGAAGTCTCCGGTATATGCTCCGGCTTGTTTCAGTGCTTCCTGAAGCTTACCGCTTGCGCCGGGTATTGCATTTGCAATCTGATTCCAGTTTTCAGTGGTCAGCTTTCCTGCTCCTGCTGTCTGAGTTAATGCAGATGCTACGGAAGCAAACGTATCAGCGTTACCACCGGCAACAGCGTTAAGGTTTCCGAGTGCCTGAGTAAGTCCGGTATAATCTTTAATGCCATTTGCTGCGAGCTGGGCGGTTGTGTTGGCTATGGTATCAAGGTTGTAAACTGTTTTATCAGCATAATCTTTAACGTCGGCAGATGCCTTTTTGATAGTCGCATCGTCGTAACCTGCGAAGCCCATTGTCTGCTCGAATTTGTACATAGTATCTGCTGCGTCAACAGCTTCGCCTACGAGATTGTGTAAGCCGTCCATAACGAAGTTTATACCCTGAGAAACAAGATTTGCCATTGCTCCCTTTAAAACCGTGAAGCTACCGTCAAGCTTCTTGGACTTATCAGAAGCGTCGTCCATGCTGTCTGAAAGATCGTCCATGCTGTCTGAAAGATCATCGACTTCGTCTGTTGCGTTATCTGTTGCAGATTCAAGGTCTTTGATTGCAGATTCGTTTTTGTCAATCTCTCTTGTGGTCTTGTTTACTGCTGTCTCAGCGTTGTTAACTTCTACAGTCCAGCGTTTTACGGTCGTATCGTACTTTGCTGTAGTGGCTTCAGCCTTGCCGAGTTCTGTTTCGCAGTCCTTGACCTTTGCTTCGAGATCAGCTATTTCGTCAGCAGACGCTTCTGTGCTGCTCTTTGCTTGGTCAAGCTCTGTTCTTGCCTGTTCAAGTTTCTGCTGCCACTCCTTGACAGAATCCGCACTTTTATCATAGCCGGACTGAGCTTCTTTCAGCATATCTCTTGCCTTGTCAAGTGCGTCATTCTGCAATCTGAGCTTTTTTGTCAAGGTTTCATTTGTGCTGGATAACTTTTCAACGCTGGTGTCGTTTCTATCATATAGCGAGCTAACTTTTTTCAGCTCCGAGCCTACAACTTTCAAGCTGTTAGTAATGTCGGACAGGGCTTTCCTGTATTCTGATTCACCTTGCAGCTTGATAACTCCACCGAATGCCATATCGTCACCCCCTTATTTTAACCAATCTTCATCGTCTGCTGCTTCTTCTTCCAGACTGCTATATGTTTTGCGGCTGAGAAGAAGAAGCAATTCAAGATCGAAATTCTGCTTGTATGCTTTGTAATAGCGACGGAACTTTCGCAAGGTCATGTGTCCTATTTCCTTCACTGTGAATCCCATTTTCAAGCCGGTAATATAATACCACTCAAATTCGATATATGGGTCAATTTCATCATCTGAGTGGATTATTCGTTTTTTGATTCGTCTTTGTTTGATACGGCGATAGCTTCGTTGATCTTTTTACCGACGTTCTCAAAGCCGAGTTCAGTTAAAAGTCTGCCGACCTGTTTTGTGGTGAAGGGTTTTTCGTCTGTTCCTTCCTGCTCGTTCTTTATGTCTATACCTTCATTCAGCATTTCTGTAAAGCCGAATTTGATAGCTTTTGCGTCGCCGTCTGCTGTAAGGTCCGACCACTTGTCGATAGTGCCGTACTCTACCTGTATTGCTTCCATTACGTTAAGATTGAAGCATAAATGATAATTCTTGCCGTTGAGTGTTATTTCGGGATAGAACTCTTTCATATATATTCTCCTTTGAATTTTTTTATAAATGGGCTGAGATTTCCCCCAGCCCATTATTTTTATGCGTTATATGCGTATGATACATAGATCACAGCACCGGAAGAAGGTGCTTCGTCGAATGTCAGTGTAGTTCCTGATACGCTATACGCCGTTGTAGGCGTGCCGTTAATAGTTACAGTGAATATTGTTGCAGGTGTATGTGCAAGCGTATATGCGGCAGTTGTGCCGTCTCCTGCGAAGGTTTCAGCAGTTGCTGTCTGACCAAAGCAGCTTGCGAGATATGCGATAGCGTCAGAATGTGTTGTAAAGGTTTTTGTCTTGCTCCACTGACCGCTTTCAAGAGTTGCGATAGTTCCTTCTATCTGCTGAGTGCCGAACTCGGTTGTCTCTCCGTGTGTATTGCTTTCCTGAGAAGGCTCAGCAAACTTGACCTTTGAAAGAAATTCGACTTTGTAAAGCCTTGCACCATTCTTCATCTTGTTGATGATTCTGCCGACACCTACGTATGGTGCTTCGTCGTTCTTATTTCTTATCATTTCGCCGGTATCTGAATTGATCTCGTGACCAAGAAGCGGTGCAAATACTGTATCTCCGTCGTCGTCAACAGTCAGAGTGATAGTACCGTTTGAGAAGGTGTTATCAGTCTCAGCAATAGCGTCGTCTGCGTAAAGCACGGCAGAGTTGCTTGTAATACTTACGTTTGCAGAAACAGCTTTACCAAGTGACTGCATAGGACCGTAAGTAACTGTTTCACCGACCTCTGAGAGAACGCCAAATTTCAGGTTATTTAAACCGATTTTTGCCATAGTTTTTAACTCCTTTCAATTGCAAAGCATAACGTTTTATGATAATATCCGGTGTCAGATTCAAACATTTCTGCTGAATCCTGAGACGGAACATACGAAAAGTTGTTAGCTTGCATTATTGTTTTGATTGCTTCAGCAATAGCGTAGTAATTGCCTTTTGAATAGATATCAAAATCATAATACGTGATATAATCTTGAATCTGGTCGTCGGCAGAAAATACGTTGCCATTGCCTGTTGGCGTATATGTTACATAGGGTTCGCCATGCCCTAAGTAATGAAGATATTTAACAGGAATTTCAACATTATCAACTTTGAATCCGTCGAAAGCTGCTTGAATGATCTCGTTCATTGTTATTCCTCCGGGATATATTTCTTTTGAACTGCTTCCATAGCCTTCGTTATAGCTCCCTTATTGAACGACTTTCGCATAAATGGCTGCTTCGGGAACGGTGAATTGCTGCGTCCGTATTCAAAGATATTGGCTACGAGCGGAGCAGGTGTCCTCACTCCGTCCTCGTTGGTAAAATATCCAGCAAAACCGACCTTCACATTGATAGAATCGTCAGAAGGTGCTTCGTATGGTCTTGTAGATGATAAGCAGTTCATTATAGGGCTGCTTTTCATTCCTGCTGGTGCGTTTGATTTCATACGTTCGAGAACTGTCTCAGCCCCAGCTTCGACCATAGCTTTCATCATTTCTGGTGTATCATGTTCAAGCTTTTTGACTTGATTCAAAAGTTCTTTCGGTATCTCAAACTTTGCCTTTGCCATTAATGCGTCACTTCCTTTGCCTGAATTTCAAGCTCGACGTTGGCTTCGTCCACGTTATTGAGATATTCAATCGTGTAGGTTTTACCCTTGTATCGAATTCTCATATCCCTGTTGATCTCAGTACGAGGATAGCGAATCGTGAAGTTCGTGTACGCCTTTTCAAAATCGCTGTTAGCGGCTATGAGCGTAAAGCCTTTAGTTGTCTTTACTGCTGCGTAAGTCGTTAATACAAGCGTTTCTGACGTGGTCTGAAAGCCCTGTGCGTCTGTGTTTACAGTCTCACTGTAAATCTCAATTTTCTTGTTGTATTTTCCGGCGTTAATCATAGCAGATTCACCGAGTGCATACCGAGTATTGTCTCGACTGTATTGTTCAGACTTTTGCTTTCTGTATATAGTGATCTATTGTCGTACATATCCTGAGTAAGAATATATACTACGATTACAAAATCTTCGTGCTCGTCTATGCGGTCATTGTTCAGCCCTGTATAACTGCGTATATAGGCTTTTGCGGCTTCTATAGCCTGTTCGAGAAAAGCATTATCGGCTGTTGAAGGTTCTGCAATTCTGCAATATTCAACTATATCATTGACTGTCATTTCACTTACTTTCACGATTCGCACTTCCTTTCGTTATATTTTGTCTGCTGCTTATGTTGTAGGCTCAACAATTTTCAGCTTGTATGTTGCTTTCTGATAGCCGTCAGCCCAGATTGTGAACGTATCTTTTGACTTCTGCGAGTTATCTCCTGCGAGTACAAGATCAGCAGCGACCCAGCGAACGAAATATCCTGTGTCGTTAAGTCCTACGCTCTGAGCTTCAGAAACGTCCTCTGCTGTGAGCTTTGAGCCGTTATAGTAAAGGTCAGTAATTGCATTAGTCCACGGACGAACGCCAATACCGAGCCACTTATGAACGCCCCAGCCGTTGCCGCCGTTGAAGTCCTTCAATGCACTGACTTTCTTTGAAAGCGTGATCGTAATTACATTACCTGATACAGCAACAGAAGAAATATCGTTAGTGTTCGCCTGCCTGTTTGCGTGACCTGCGACCGTATCGTTTATTTCCTTTGTGACTGTAGGTGCAGCCCACTCGTCGCCGGTCATAAGTCCTGCGTTTTTGAGCTTGACAAGCAGCGAATTAAATGCAGCCTTCAGGCTTGCTGTTGTTCCTGCTGTATCTGCTGCCTGATTCGGCATTAACTCTGCACCCTCGTCAAATACGAGCTTGCCGCCGATGTGAGTTACATCGCCGCCCTGTTCAGTATAGTTCTTTGTATTATACATATTTTCACTCCTTTATGGGATTTGCGACCGACAAAAATGTCGGTCACATATTCCCCTGTGATTGATTATGCGTGCATTACAAGCTTTGCGATCTTCTGCTCGTTCTCTACCTTTGAATCGAACTCGAACCAGCCTACGATACCGACAGCGTGCTGTGTTGCGAACTTCTCACGAAGTACCTCGATATTGATTTCCTCGGAGAACTTTGTTGCAAGTCCTGACATATCGCCGTAGTATATAGCAACTTCGCCGTCCTCTGTATAGTCAGGCATATTGTCTGATACATACACAGGCTTTCCGAGAATTGAAGTACCAAAAGGAGTTGAGATATCGTCGTTTAACAGATAATAACCTGTAGAGCTTTTCAGCTTTCTCAGATATGTTCTTGTAGCAGGTGACATTATCCAAATAGCTCCATTCTGATATTCGTCTTTTATAGCATCGTGAAGGTCGATAACCTCGTCGGCTGTGATTTTGTCGGCTGCTGCTGTTGTGATAGAATTTGAAAGAGTTGAAAGTCCGTCAACCTTGTCTACTGTACCAAGCAGAAGCTCCTTCTCGATGAAACGCTTGATAGCGTATGCCATTTCGTCAACTACGAATCCTACGATATCAAATGCAGCGTTGTTGATAAGGCTGCGAGATATCTTGGAAAGAACGCCAGCAAGGAAGCCGCCAAGTGATATCTTGCTAAAGTTTCCGTTAGTGCTGACAAGCTCCTCAAACTCGTCGTGATAAGCAACGGTTATAAGGCTTTCGTCAGATGCCGGATAAAACGGTATATCAAGATTTCCTTTGATGTTGTACTTGCTAGACTTTTCAAGAATAGGGCAGATGTTGTACACCTTTTTGATGATCTTGTTTGCGATTGTTGTAGGTATTACAGCACCATTGTTTGCAGGTGTGAGGTTCACATCAGTGTCACGGTTGTTCATTGCCTTGCCACGGATATAGGCTTCAAAAGCTCTTTCCTCTGCTGCTGCCTTTGCTGCTTCCTCTGCTGATCTTTTCTTGTCGTCTCCACAAGCTCTTTCACCTTCAGCAGTGCTGGAAGGTGTTGCGTCGTCCTTCTTTTCGAGTTCTCTCATGTCGTCGAAATCCTTTTCAAGTCCGAGTGCTTTCTTGATCTTCATTACGTCGTCTCTGATCTCAGCCAGCTCCTGCATTTCATCAGGTGTCAGCTCTCTCTTTTCGAGCTTTGCTTTGTTGAGCATTTCGTCAGCTTTTTTCATAAGGTCGTTTTTCTTCTCAACTAAATCTTTTCTCATGATTAATTTTCTCCCTTCATTTCTGAGATAATTTTTTCGGCTTCTGAATAGTCCGGAGCTTTTTCTTCGGGCTTTTCACGCCTTTCAGTGTTGCCTGTGATCTTTATTTCGTCTGCGAAAATCTCGCTGAAATAAATTCTTTTTTCTTGCTGACCTTCTGCGTCTCTCACGTTAATGAGAGTGCCGTCATACGCAGGTGTTTTCTTCCGGTCGAGAATAGATATTTCGTACAGGTCCATATCCTTTACGTCTCTTGTTCTCATGCCGTTCTCTGAGTGTTCGTCAACGTCTCTGTCCTCGAAGCCGAACGAGAAGCCGACAAGATTTCCTCGCCTTGCTTCCTGTACTGTTTCAGCGTCCTTGACTGTTGCTCGAATCCTCAGTCCGATATTATCTTCTGACAGCTCAACGTTGCCGTCCTTTGTGCCGCCCAAGTCTCTCGACCAGTTGTGATTGTACAAAAGTCTCACGTTATCGTTGCGCTGCAATGCCCTCTGGAACGCTCCTTTGCAGATACGTTCGACGAACTCGCCTGTTCTGGAAGGAAGCGGCTTCGAGAGCCTTTCGACTGCGTTCACATAGCCTTCGATTTCAACGCTGTCCTCTTTGATTCTGATTTCCATTTCCTCACCCCCTTTATGCGTCCGACGAATTGCCGTCTGCGACAAATTCCTGCTCCATAACGTGAGCTTCCAGCATTGATTCTGTTTTATTCAAGTCGGTCTGCTGGTCCATGTTTGGCGTGTAGTATGTGTGCGTGTTTATGTCATATAAAACAGCTCCCAAGCCTACGTTTACAACGTCAAGTCCTTCAACGTAGTTCAGGTTTTCTTCCCTTCTGATTTCGTTTAATGTTAAAAAGCCTGTTTCTTTGGCGGTTTTATATGCTTCATAACGCTCTTTTATGCTTGCTTTGATGATCTCTTTTACGTCAAAGCTGAAGAAATAGTCGTCTTTTTCCTTTTCAAGCAGCAAATCACGGTTCAAAGCCGTCTCAAATGCCTTTACAATCGGATAAATTGCTTCTTTGAAGGTTCTTTCAAAGTCGTCCGGATATATGTGAAAAATGGCGTTTATTTCGTCCAAAAATGCCTTTTTGCTCTCATTGAGCTGCATTTCGACGCTTGTGTTGCTTGCTTCCTGAAATTCCAGTCCATTATTAAGAACTACGACAGATTCTTCGTTGTTGCTGTAAAGGTTCTGCCATGCTGTTTTCAGTATGTCGATTTCATCCTGTCCGAGCTTCCTTTGAGACTTCAAAAATCCTCTTTTATTACCGCCCTTTTTAACCAGTCCGAGCTGATATATTAACGTCTGATATGCCGTTTCAAGAGCTTTGGAGACTTCTACAGTAATACCTACGCCGGACGCTCCGTCCTTTGTATTTCTGAGAATCTTCAAAAACTCGTAAGGTTCATACCTTGCTCCCCCGACGTCAATCCAGAACTGCTTAAAGATCGGATAATACATCTTCATTATGACAACGTATATATCCTGAACGTAAAAAATTCCGGTAACGTCGTTGCTGCTCCGCTGTATGTATGCGTAGCCGCCTTTTCCCATTAAATAATCTTCGACTATTGCTTTTTTCATTTGGAAGCCGTCGAGAGTGTCGCCGGTATCAGTGTTCAGGAGCTTGCACCGCCTGTCGTCCTTCTGCTCGACGACTTCGCCGTCCTCATACTTGAATAGCCTTACAGGCATACAGGCAATCGAACCGCAAATAAAGTCAACTGCACCGCTTACGGCAGGAATTGTCATTGCTTTTTCTCGTGTGATAGTCTCGTTATTTATCAGGGCATTGAGAAGAAGATCGTTAGGTCCGATGTTTTCGGTATCTCTTTTTTTACTTCGTTTGAAAAGTCCCAAAATATCACTCCCTTTATAAAACTTGTATCGTAAAGTCGCTTCCAAACATAACGTCCTGCTGTAAGAGATATACAGCGTTTATGAGTGATACGACCATATCGACTTTGCCGTTGGATTTCTTTTTAGTAACATATAGGTTTCTGTTCGTGTCGTAGGTGCAGCGTGCGTTCTGGAAGTTGATTTCGAGTAAAGGATTTTTCTCGTACTGAAACTCTCCACTCAATATCTTTTCTTTCAGAAGTTTTGTCGGTGGGTGCAGGGTGCTTGAATGTTGACGAATCTCAACTAAGTTGTGACCTTCTTTTTCAAGCTTCTGCGCCGTGCTGAGAGCGTTCCAACGGTCGAAGCCTATAGCTTGTACCTTGACGCCGTAACGTTCCTCTAACGATAAAATAAACGCTTCTACGAAGGTATAGTCAATTACTTTATCGCCGCAAGCCATACACTTGCTTGTATTTTCTATCATATTGCGATAGTCCAGCTTTTCCGAGATCGTCTTTTCGTCGATTCTGCCTTCTGGAATGAAGGCGAACACATCTGCTATGATATTATTGTTTTCGTCTGCTGTAACCATAGCGACTGAAGTATTATCGTTCGTTTCTGATAAGTCAAAGCCGACGTAAACGGTTCTATCCTTCCAGTCGATATGACTTGTACGGCACTTCTGGACTGCTGCAACGTCGATATACGTCTCTGTACCGATACCGGTATAGATAATATTGCAATGCTTTGTTACGAAGTTCTCACGAGCTTTGTCAACTGCGATTGCGTATGCTCGCTTCTTTTTGAGTTCTTCCCATATCTCAGGGATTTCGAGTGCGGCAGGGTTTGCCTGCTTTAATATAAGATCGTCCGAAATCCAGTCTTTGGTGTTATCTGGTTCGTATAGAAGGCTGAAAACAGTTTCGTCCTTCTCGATTTTGTCGAGTACCTTCTTTGAGTACGACACATAGTCCTCGAATGGGTTGTCTATGGTCGGATATTTTGTGCTGATGATGAATCCGAGACGATTCTTCATATTGATCTGACCGGAGCGCATTGCTTCAACAGGATAGTTTACAGGCAATGCCCCGACTTCATCGGCACAGAATAAGTTCGGCATACGAGAATCCATTCTCGATGTAGAATAGCTCAGAGGAATGAACTTTGACAGCAGCGGCTTAAATGATATATAATCACGAAGAATCTTGAATCGCTTTGTATTCTTGTATTCATATATCGCCGGTGATGATCTGAGCGTTTCGGATATTGCTTCCTGTATTTCCTTCGAGAGTGCGCCGTCAGGAGCCACGGAGTAAAATTTTGAGAACTGCGGCTCAGTTAAAAATGCTATTATGAAGATCGTTCCGACTGTATATGTCTTGAAGTTTTTACGGCAGATTTCAAGCAGGCACGTTTCGTATTTCCTGCGTTTCGTATCAGCTCTATAGACCGTACAAAAGACTGCAATATATATAAACCATTGATAACCTGTTGAACAGTTGTACAGGCTTTCTCCGGCTTTCAAGCCCTTTGGCATATTGAGCAGTTTCAAGATGTTCTCGACCTGCTTCACCTTTGCTTCTGAGACGATATATTTTTTGTGCTTTCCTTCTGCTATTTTTAACCACTCTTTCATTTGTAGCTTGACATATTTCGGAGTGGTTTTTTTCTTGATGTTCTTTTTGCAGTATTCGTAAGCTTTATTCACTTACCTCACCGCCGTTGAGTATCTTCAGCAACGGGTCTTCAGATTCGTTGTCTGAATCTTCTACGAATCCTCTTATTATCTTCATAAGGGTTGCGACGGTCTTGTTTGCTGAATCGGTAGTGCGGTTATATGCGTTTATAGCTGGGTTGTCGTATAGGTTCTTTCGACCTTTTACATATTCCTTTGTGACAAGAGTTCCGTTCTCCTTCAGGGCTTTTTCAAGATCGTTTAATATTTGTATCTGGACTTGATAACGCTTGAAGGTAGTTACGAAAAAGAAATTACCTTGTACGCCTGATTCTTCAGCGATTCTCAGTATTTCCTGCGCCTGTTCGTTAAGATTCATTTTTTCTGCCATTTTTTCGCCACCTTTCGTTGAGTATAAGAGGAACGCCGTTGTTCCAGCTGATTCTGTGATGTATTCGTCGATGTGAAGTACCCATGCAGGATATTTTTACGAATGACGGACACAGAATGACTGTGTATATGGTTTTTAAATACGTTCCACTATCGAGATATACGTCGGTCATACCGCCTTTGTTCTTCTGGGTTGTAGCCTGATTCAACATTATGTCTGCGATAGTCAAATACAGTCTGCCTTGCGAGCCAAAATAACAGTATGTGTTTACGTCCTCTTTTATACGTCCTTTAAACTCGAAACGTCTGTCTGTGCGGCAGAAAAAGCTGTTCATTGCTTTTCTTTTTACACGTTGCTTGAATATATCACCGTTTTTGCCGCCGATATAATCGCCACCCTGAGCGAACGCAACGGTATCTGCATTTGTAGCGTTTAAGAAGTCTATCATCAAATCGCACAGCTTGTCGAACTGCTTTACTGAGACGTATGCGAGCTTATCTTCATTTGGTCTTGCGAATCTGTATTGAAAGTCCGTATAATCGTCGTCAAGTTCGAGGAAATAATCAACGCCCAGCTCCTTTGCTATATCAAAGCAAGCGTTACGAGCATATACGATTGTTCTCCTCTCTTCCGAAAGGTCCATAGTGTCAAATGTCTTTGATATTGCCAATTTATCAAACATTATTACGTTTTCTTTTCCGAAGTTCTCGTAATACTTCTCGGCTTGATCGTCCTCGTTATCAATGACAAAATATATCTTTGCTGTGCAGCCGACCTTCTTTAAGGTCTGGAAGGTTACTACGTTATCAGCTCTGCCGTGTGTAAGAATGAAGATAGCGAACGACTTATTCTTCATCGTCCTCACCCCTCATTTCTTCAAGGTCTGCCGAAAGTTGAGCGTAGCCGTAGGCGATTGCATTATCGAAGTCTATAATCACCAATATTAAATGCTCCATAAGCTCTTGCATTTCTGGCGTAGCCTGTGCGTAATATTCAGCGATTTTCTTGTAGTTGAACTCGTAAAGCCTTCTCGTTGCTTTGATTAAAAAGTCTTTTTCTTCTGGACTGACTTTCGATTCGTTGATTTCTTCCAGAAAGCTGTCAGCCTTTGCGGTATCGACCAGCTCCCAGATGTCCGGACATTCTCCGGTTGGTTCGTACTGCGGTATTTCAACCTTTGTTGAATACTGAGTACCTTCGCCGGTATCTATATCGTTGTCAAAGTCTATGTTCAGTTCAAAATCGAACTGCTGCATATCAATTCCCTTGATTCTTTCCAGCTCTTTGTTAAGGATATCAATATCAAAGCCGGTATTCATCGTAAGCTAGTTATGCACGAGAATATACGCTCGTTTCTGATCTTCTGTCAAGCCTTCTATCCTGATACAGTCAACTTCTTTGAATCCCAAATCTTTTATTGCCATTAGTCTGCCGTTGCCTTCTATAACAACGTTGTTCTCGTCTATGGCTATAGGGTCGTTGAAGCCGAACTCGAGAATTGATGATCGAATTTGTTCGATTTGTCTTTCTGGGTGGAGCTTTGCGTTGTCTGCGTAAGGTATGATCTCGTCAACCTTGATTTTTTCAATTTTCATTTTGTAAACCTCCGATTTTAAGCGTTAGCGATAGGAGCGTTTCAGAGCCGTTTTAATGCGGCTGTATGTTTTATAGGGTTATTATATTATGATATGATTTGAACCGCATTGTGCGTTAATCTGAACGGTCGTGAACGATTTCACAAATAGTTTTCCAAAAAATCCATGTAATTTTGCAATTTTTGTATTTTAACG
>JAFXEJ010000162.1 GCA_017513795.1 Ruminococcus sp. | reverse complement strand
TCTAATTATGGCAACACCGCACAAAGCTTGTGCGAAAGATGCGAAGTCAGATTTTGTACAAAGCCGTCAGGCGGGCTTTGTGCGGTGTCGCCTTATGACATAAACCAGAGAATTTATTATTAACGGGAAATAAGGTGCCTATATGAGCGATATTCATGAAATTATCAGAAATCAGATAAAGCAGCCCCTATGGGATAACTGGTATATAAAGGAAGAACTCGGCAGAGGAGCAACAGGCGTTGTTTACCGTATTGAGGCAAAAAGAGAAAACCGTACAGATGTATCTGCTCTTAAAATAGAGCCTATCATTGCTGACGAGGCGATATATGTTGATGAAGCCAAAAGACGTGAATATCTTGAAAGAAAACGCAAAGAGGCTGAAAGCGAAACTACTATAATGTATAAGCTGCGCTCATCACCGAATATCGTGCTTTATGAGGATGAAAGCATAAAACCGCTTATTATCGACGGCAAACAGGTCGGATATTACATCATGATACGAATGGAATGTCTCAAATGTCTCCAGAAAATCATGAGAAATAAAGCGTTTGATGTTTCAGAGAAAAACGTCCTCAGGCTTGCGATAGATATCGGAAGCGGAATCAAAGCGGCTCATGAAATGGGTGTTATTCACCGTGACGTAAAGCCGGGAAACTTCTTTGTTTCAGACAACGGGACTTACAAGCTGGGTGACTTCAATATTTCCAAGAAATCTGTTTCCACACGTTCCTTTGCCGGAACGGAAGGATATATTGCTCCGGAAGTTTATCGTGCAAGATACGGAACAGATGGATATACAAAACAGGCAGATATCTATTCATTCGGTATTTCGCTTTACTGTATAATGAACGATTATCAGTTTCCTTTCGGTGATAAATTTCTGCCGGAGGAAGCTATTGAAAAGCGCATGAACGGCGAGAATCTTCCAAGACCGAAAAATGCTTCTGTAGCGTTTGCCAAGGTAATACTCAAGGCATGCGCATTCAATACGGCTGACCGCTATCAGAATATGACCAATATGCTGAATGATCTTATAGCTATAAGGGACGGCCTGCCAATAGCAAACGAACCTGTCCGGAATGCTCCTATATATTCGGGATATCCTAATCCTCCGATGCAGCCTCCGGTACAGCGTCCGCCGGTACAACAGCCTCCGGTACAGCGTCCTGTAGGATATGTTCCGCCGCCGCCTGTTATGCCGCCGAATTATCCGAGCGGATATCATCCGGTGACAACTGTAAATAAAGGCTCTGCTGCGGCAAAAATCATTCTTGGAGCAGGTCTTTGCCTTCTTGTGACAATTCTGACGATACTTGTGCTGTTTCTTGTCAAGGAACGCAATGACAAGCGGGATACAGGCGATACTCCGGTAGTTGTTGAGCCTGATGCAACAGAGCCGGAAGAAACCGAAGAACCGGAAGAAGAAACGACAGAAACAGAAGAAATCGTGACTACTATCGAGATAACAACTACATCTGAGGTTACTACAACTGCTGAGGCGACAACTACTGAGCAGACAACTACAACAACAGCTCCTGTGACAACAAAGCCGGTTGAAATTCCTCCGCCTTCTGTTCCTGACGGCATGGGAAGCAGTAATATCATAAACGGCGGATATGCAGTTACTGACGGAAGTACCTTATATTATTCTGATGAAACAGAATGCATATATGCCGTGAGAAATGATACAAAAGAACCGATATACAACACAAGAGCAAGCTACATAAACGTAGTTGGAGATAATCTCATCTTCTGCAACCGGAGCGCCGGAAACTATATTTGCAGTATCCGCAAGGACGGTCAGGGATTCAATATACTTAATCCGGCATACTGCTACGAGCTGACATATTACGACGGCTGGCTGTATTTTACGGAAATGAGTGATCCGAATAATCCAAGCGTTGGAAATTACATCTGCCGCATGAGACCTGACGGCTCGGAGTATGCACGTCTGAGACAGGTACAGTGCTGGTACATGAATGTTGCGGACGGAAGAATATTCTATGTAAACTACGACAACAACTTTGCGCTTGAAGTAATGAATGTTGACGGCAGCGGACATACTGTTATGAAGGAGTCTGTTTCTGATATCTGTATTTCAGGCGGAAGGATCTACTATTCCACAAGCAGAAGCGAAAGATGGCTTTATTCCATGAACTATGACGGTTCGGACAACTATCTTATAAGGGACGGATTCACAAAGTGTACGAATGTAGTCGGAAATACCATATACTGTGTTGATGAAAACAATCAGCTTATGGTAATTGATCTTGCAAATGCATCGGGAGTTGTATATCCGCATCTCGGATATGTAGGTTTCCCTGTTGTGGTAGGTTCAAATCTGTACACTATGGACGGAAATGATAATGTAAGAATACTGGAGTTTGAATAAAACCCGAAAAAAAGGGACTGCCACTGGCAGTCCCTTCAGACTGTAGAAAAAGTATGTTGTAGGGGACGATGCCCACATCGTCCCGGGCTGATGTAGGCATCAGCCCCTACGAATTGGCTATATATCGTTGTTCTGTGTAGGGGTGGATATTATCCGCCCACAATTTCGTAACGAAATTCATGTTTTTCAACAGTCTCAGGGACTGCCACTGGCAGTCCTTTTTTGGTTGAGAAATTTTCTGTAAAAAGAACAGCAGCGCACAGAAATACTTCCGGCGCCGCTGTCCTTTTTAAGGGTGGTTTATATGAAATTCTGGATGTCTTGATTTATCTTTACAACTGCATTATAACAGGCTTTTATGTTAGTTTTGTGATATTTTTCTGAAAAACAAAAAATATAATGGTTAATTTACCTTGATTAATTGTACGAAATATGATATAATATAGGCAACACCGAACAAAATATGCCTGACGGCTTTGCATGAGATATGCCTGCATATTTCGCATAAGATTTGTGCGGCATTGCCTGTATAAAATAATCTTGATTTATTGATGGGGATAATAATTATGATTAATTTTAAAGCAATTATTGACGAAATACCACAGCCGCTATGGGACAGCTGGTATATTACAGAAAAAGTAGATTCCGGTGTTTACAGCGAGGTCTACAAGATAGAAGCAAGACGAGCCGGCAGAACTGATTATTCTCTGCTTAAAATTCAGCCGATAGTTATTGACGATGATGTTGAATGCGATGAGGAACAGAAAAAATTTCTGCTGGAGAAAAAATACCGTGAGGTCACTGATGAAACAGCTACACTGTATAAGCTGAAAAGCTGTCCGTATGTTGTCGGATATCAGGATGAACGCATCATACCTCTCCGATTCATGCACGGATATGTGCTCCTTACACGAATGGAATATCTCATGGAACTGCCTGAACTCGTGCAGAAAGGCGGATTTCCTCCGACAGAGGAAAATATACTTAAACTTGCGGCAAATATCGGCAGAGGTCTGAATGCCGCACATAAGCTGGGGATCCATCACCGTGATATAAAGCCGTCGAATTTCTTTGCGGCTCCTGACGGAACCTTCAAGCTGGGTGATTTCAACATCTCCGGCTCAAAGGAATCAGTTAGAACTATCAGCGGAACAGCCGGATATATAGCTCCGGAAATATACCGATCAATCAGCACCGGCGGAACTGAATACACAAATAAAGCTGATATATATTCATTCGGCGTATGCCTGTATCAGCTGATGAACGACTTTTTCTTCCCGTTTGAGGAGGAGTGCAGTACTGAACACGCCGTTGAAAGACGAATGAACGGCGAACCGCTTCAGCTTCCGAAAAACGCTTCTGCCGATTTCGGACGTATTATTCTCAAAGCCTGTGCATACGATCCGGCGGTAAGATACAACAGCATGGACGAACTTCTCTGCGAGCTTGAAAATCTCAGGGCACGCCGAAGTATTCCTGCTGCGCCGCCGTCCCGTACTCTGCCGGAAAGCGGAACTGTCTATGCAGGGCCGGCTGAGATGAGAGGATATATTCCGCTTCCTCCTCCGCAGCCGGAAAAGAGAGATTATTCCAGACAGGATAATAAAAAAGAATCACGCAGATCATCGAAGCTTGTGCCTGTTCTGATTCTTCTTCTCATTCTTGCTGTTATAGGAATACTCATTCTTCTTCTTGGAAAAGATAAAGATGATGACAAGAAAAAGAAATCCTCTGCGTCTTCCTACGAGCTTGGAGATGTGGACGGCGACGGAGTGATAACAGAATCAGATTCGTCCCTTCTTCTTAAAGAATATGCTCTTATTGATTCAAAGAAAAGTACATTTACCGAGAAACAGCTTGAAGCTTCGGATGTTGACGGTGACGGCGCTGTCACGAGCATAGATGCTACGCTTCTTCTTAGATATTGTACATATAAGACAGATACAGATGATAAGGACGTTCTCACGCTTGAGGAATGGATAAAGGAAAACAAATAATCAGAAATATGGCTTTTCAGGAGGCAATATGAGAAAATTATCGAAATCAGCAGAAGCAAATCCGGTTTTTGTGAGTGTTGCTGCGAATAAAGGCAAGGTAAGAACAGGCAATGAAGATAATTTTTATGCGGATATTCTTGGTATCCGTGCTGTAGAGAATCTTTGCGGTCATCGTGTGCTGAATCACTCTGATGCATATGTTTTCGGCGTGTGCGACGGCATGGGCGGAGAACAGTTCGGCGATACAGCGTCCGAGATAGCTGCGCTTACAATGCAGGAATTTTCCGAAAAAATAAAAAAATCAGCTCCGGATAAGCTTCACGAGACTGTAAATGCATACGCAGACGAAGCGAACCGCAGAATCTGCCGCATGACTGAGGAACGCAAAGCGAATCTCAGCGGAAGTACTTTTGTAATGGCTTGCGTCAGGGGAGATACTGCATATACGTTCAGCATCGGAGACAGCCGTATATACTATATAGACGACAGCGGAATCAGGCAGATATCCGAAGATCAGACGCTTGCAATGAAAAAACTCAAGGCAAATATATACACTGAGGAAGAAGCAAGAACAAGTCCGGACGCTCATAAGATAACGAATTTTCTTGGCGTGGACAGCCGGAATATCGGTCTTAAAACGCTTGCGTACGAACCACTTGATATCAGCAGGGGAATGCTTCTGCTATGCAGTGACGGACTTACAGATATGTGTACCGATGAGGAGATACTCTGGGTACTTACAAAATACGGTGATAACTTTGCAGCTCAGCATCTTGTTGAACTTGCGCTTGCAAGAGGCGGCGCAGATAATATCACCTGTCTCGTAATAAAGAAAGCATAAAATATGGCAGTACCGTACATGAATCTGTGCGGTACTGCCTTTTTGCGTACTTCAAATTGACTATATTCAGTTAGGAGTAGTTCGGAAGATCAGGGATAAGTCCGAGAACGTATTTCTGTACTGCAAGAGCATCACTGTTTGTAATGCCGTCACCGTGATTGTTTACATCAGAGCATTCGAGAGCTTCATCAGAAAGCGGATATGCATCAGGATTTCCGAGATACTGGAGGATAAGAATAGAGTCGTTCAGAAGAACCTTTCCGTCGCCGTTTGCGTCGCCGAATACAGCCTCAACAGGAGCCGGAGCATCACTGATATTTTTAAACTTGATATTGTATGTTTCAGCGTATTTCTGAGCAGTTGAGCCTTCATAACCGTAAATAGTTCCGCCGAATGAAGTGATGTTTCCTTCTTCGTCCAATCCGTGATTGAAAGTAAGATCGTTATCATCAATTACACAAGCCGGATTTTTAATTGTCACAGATTCAAGGACAGGGCAGTCAGAGAATGACATTTCTTCAATGCGGTTAACGCTTGCCGGAATTACTGCGGAAGCAAGGCTGTCACAGTAAGAAAAAGCACCATAGCTGATGTCAGAAACACCTTCCGGAATAGTAACGGATGTGAGTTTTGAGCAGAAAGCAAATGCAAAATCGTCGATATTTTCAAGGGTGCTTGGGAACTTGACGGAAGTGATAGAGCTGCTTTCAAATGCAGAATCACTGATACTTGTAACGCCGTCGGGAATTATGACATCACCGGTGCATTTTTTACCGTCGATAAGCGTACCGTTAACGATTACGAGAGGATTTTCTTCTCTTTTCAGCTGAAGCCATTTTGTATTTGCAAATGCCTGACTGCCGATTTCTTTGACAGTAGCAGGAATTATTATTTCATCCAGATTTGTGCAGCTTGTGAATGCCTGCGGACCGATACTCTCAACGCCTTCCTCGATGTTGACAGATTCAAGAGCTGAACAACCGTAAAATGCAATGGGATAAATTTTCTTGACGCTGCCTGGAATTGTCAGCGAAGTCAGTTTTGTGCAGTCTGAAAAAGCTCCTTCACTGATTACCTCAACGCTGTCCGGAATTGTAACTGATGTCATTTTTGAATGATCGAATGCAGCGATTCCGATTTTTTTAACGCTGTTGGGGATAACAACATCGCCTGTGCAGTTTTTTCCTTCAATGAGGATATTGTTTACGATTACGATAGGATCCTTCATTATCTGAGCGTTGAGCCATGGAGTATTTTCAAATGCGGATCCTCCGATCTCTGTAACGCTGTCAGGGATTTTTATAGAATTAAGTTTTGTACAGCCTTCAAATGCACGATCTTCAATAACTGTAACACCGTTTGGAATTTCTATGGAAGTAAGATCGTCACATCCGCTGAACGTACCGTTTTTGATTTCTTTAAGACTGATGGGAAGATTTACTGTTGTAAGGTTTCCGAAGTTCATGAATGCACTGCTTTCAATTTCTTCCACGCTTTCCGGAATAGTAATTGAAGTTACATCCTGAAGACCGTCAAAGTTGCTGCATCTGATGCGTGTAATACCTTCTCCGATAACAATTTTTTTGATATCTTCGCTGTAATTGCTCCATAAAAGATTGATAGTGTCGTTTATCTCGCCCTTACCGGTAATTGTAAGAGTTCCCTCCTTGTCAAGGGTGAATGTGGCATTGCTGCCCTTATCTCCGCAGTCGCCGGATAATACGTATTCATCTGAAGAATTTTCGGCATATGCCTTTTCGGGAACGAGTTGATAGTTTAGCGGATAGCTTCCTCCGACAAGGCAAAGAGCAAGAATTGCTGCAATAATTTTTTTCATGAGTATTCCCTCCAAAAAATAAAATGCAGAACCAATCATGTTGATTCTGCATTTATTATAAGCTATTATGGAATATTTGTCAATAAAATTTCCATTTATCTGACAAGACTTTTAAGAATAATCCGGGAGGTTAGAAATAACCTTGAGGATATATCTCTGGATAGCAAGAGCGTCCTTGTTTGTGATTCCGTCGCCGGGATTGCTTACATCAGCGTTTGCTCTAGCCTGATCGGAAAGCGGATATGCATCGGGATTTCCGAGGTGCTGGAGGATGATAACAGCGTCATTAAGAAGAACCTTGCCATCGTTATTTGCGTCGCCTAAAACCTTGTTGCCTACAGGCGGCTGAGTTGTAGTAGTTGTTGTAGCTGTAGTAGTTGTTGTCTTTGAAGTAGTAGTTGTTGTAGGCTGTGTTGTAACCTGAGTATTTCCGTTAGCCTTTTCGAGGATCCACTTCTGGTTGTCACCGCCGTTAGCAGCCCACTGCTGGATGTTTGCGCCTGATTCAGTTGACTTTCCGTTTACTTCAACAGCGGAAGCGTCGCCTGTGATCTTTGAAAGGATTGTATAAGTGCCGTCATCGTTCTTCACAAACTTGAACTGCTGGTTGTCGCCGCCCTTGTATGTGTAGATTTCAACGTTTGTACCGTCGTCAGTCTTCTTTCCGGAGATGTCAAGAACGTATGTCTTTCCGTCGCCGAGCTGAGTGTAGAGGTAGTAGTAGCCGTTTCCAGCAGATACAGCCTTCCATGAGTTGCCGTTAGCTGCGCCGTTTGCAGAAGCCTGCTGAACGTTTACGCTGTTTGCGCCGTTCTGATTTTCAACTTCCATGTAGAGACCGCTGTTCTTGTTCTTGATCATGTAAACAGCGCCGTCCTCGAGCTGAGAAGGCTCTACAGGTGTAACAGGCTTAGCTGTAGTTGTAGTAACAATAGGATCAACCTTATTTGTAGTTGTAGTTACGATAGGATCAGAGGGAACGATAGGAGTACTTGAACCGTTCTTGTTGAGAGTTACCTTAGGTCTTGCGGGAAGCTTTTCGTCAGAACCGAGGTAGAAGCTTGTGTGTGCAGGCTGGTTGTAGCAGTTCTGCTCACCGGCAGCCTGTGTACGGTAGTGAACGTCGTGCATAAGAGTTGTAAGACGAGTAGCTGTTGTGTACTTTGTTGAGTAAACTCTGAGGTACTTGCTGTCGCTTGTTCTTACTACGAGTTCTTCACGCCAGTCACCGAAGATATCAGCTGCGAGACCAGGGTTGTTCTTGGAACCGTTGTTTGCAGCACATCCGTCAGCTGTAAGAAGTCTGTTAAGCTTGCCGCCGTCTGTAAAATCGTCAATCTTTGTACCGTCGAGGATTTCACGCTCAAGGTCGCCGTCCCAGTAAATCATGAAGTTCTGAGCAGGCTTAGTTGTAGAAATTGTCTTACCTGTGCCGTCGAAAATATCATTGCCTGTTGCGCCCCAGAATTCAGCACCGGGGTTCTTGGAGTAGATATTGCCGCAGCAAGCACGTCCTGTATCCTTTGTATGGTTCTTGTGGAAGATATTCTTACCTGTCTTAGCGTCTATGAGAGATACGCCCCAAGGCTTTTCTTCGTGACACATCCAAAGCTCAAGTCCCTCTCTGTTGGGGAGGAAGTCACCGAGATGCATAGCGTCACCGTGTCCCTGTCCGTTACACCAGAGGAGCTTACCATTATCATCAATAGCTGTTGAACCGAGTACAAGTTCCTGCTTGCCGTCGTTGTCAACGTCGCCCGGCATACAGTTGTGGTTACCGTTGTGGTAGCCCTTCTTGGGATCGTTTCCTGAATCGAAAGTCCAGCGCTTTACGAGCTTCTTGTCAACAACATCGTAAGCAACAGCTGTCATACGGGTGTAGTAACCTCTTACAGAAACAGCAGAGGGCTTAACGCCGTCGCAGTAAACAACAGCACCGAGGAAACGGTCAACACGGTTTCCGTAGTTATCGCCCCAGTCGCTTACCTTTCCTCTTGGGAAAGCATATTCAACTGTATCAAGAGCCTTACCTGTAGCACCATCAAAGAGTGTGTAATATTCGGGACCTGAGAGGATGTAACCGCTGCCGTTGCGGTAGTTTTTGCTTCCGTCGCCGATAACCTTGCCAGTACCGTCAACAGTGCCGTCAGCAGTCTTACAAGTCATTTCAGCCTTACCGTCGCAGTCGAAGTCAGCAACGAGGAACTGTGTATAGTGAGCGCCGGCACGGATATTTCTGCCGAGGTCAACTCGCCAGAGACGCTTGCCCTTGAGGGTATAACAGTCAATGTACACATTTCCTGTATTACCGTCCTGGGAGTTGTCCTTCTGGTTGGAGGGGTCCCACTTGACGAATATTTCATAAGTTCCGTCGCCGTCAACGTCACCGACAGAACAGTCATTTGCAGAGTAAGTGCATCCTGATCCTGTCGGAACGCTGAGGGGGATATCGAAGTAGTCTTTGTTTGATGTGAAGCTGCACTTTTCAGAATTTACAACAGCTCCGCCGGAAACGTAGTCAACTCTGTATTCTGAGCTGCTCTTTCCGCTCTTGTCGAGGTAACATGTAGCGTCACCTGACTTACTTGTGTAGATGAGGTTGTTGTCACGATAGAGTCTGAACTCTGCGGTATCGCTGTCGTTAGCGAGGTATCTCCAGCTTACGAGCATACCGTTTCCTGTGTTGATCGCTGTGATACCTCTGTTGAGATATTCAACGATGTTCTTGCCTGTGCCGCCTACGCCGTAAGCTGCGTCAGCAGTGATGGTCTTGGGAGCCGGAGCTGCAATAGCACCTGCGCTGATTGCGAGTGCGGCTGCCATGGATGTCATGCGTCTGAATTTCTTCATAATAATTCCTCCTCTGGACCAGCAGATTTTCCGAACATTGAGGGTACTGATCCGATATTGTTTACATAATGTTGCTAATTGATTTCCAAAATGTGAACAATTTTCCTGTAGCTATATTATAACACCAAAAATTATCAAAAAGCAATGAACAATTCTATCAAACACTTGACATTTTTGCTCATAATTGGTATAATTCTATTAACAAATGTGAACGTGAACTGCCGGAATATAGGCATTCAGATGCAGTTCAGCCTGAAAGGAGGTAATTATGCATATATATCAGTTGGGATGGAACTGGAAACATCCTGATACACTCTGCATTGAACGTCCGGACGGACATTTCGGTATGCAGGTAATACTTACACGCTCAAAAGGAAGGCTTAAAATGGGCAGTAAGGAGTATCGTGTGGAGAAAAATACTGTATTTGTCGTTGAAAGCTGTCTGCCGCACTGTATCTATGCTGACGGCGAGGAATACATTGATGACTGGATCCGCTTCAATTATGATACGGAGGACAGCGAATTTGTAGATTCGCTCAAACTTGAATACAACGTGCCGATAAAGCTTGCAGATGACAGTGTATCGAAACTTATTGCCGCCGGCACAGAGGTTTTCGGCTCGGATATATCTGTAAAAAAAGAAATACTTAATTATATAATGCGATCAATTCTGTGCTGTATCAGTGAAAGTATTGCTCCAAGCAGCGGTAAAAAGGAAAATTATTACGATAAGGAGCTTGAAAAGATCAAGAAGGAAATATATGATAATCCGGCATTTGACTGGTCTGTTCCTGTTGTTGCCGATAGGCTGAATATTTCAGTTTCGCATTTTCAGCGTCTTTATAAGAATAAGTTCGGAATCTCGTGCATCAATGATGTTTTCAACAGCCGTATGCAGTATGCTAAACAGCTTCTGCTGCAAACTGATAATTCCGTAAAGGAAATCGCCTTTATGTGCGGATATCAGAGCTATGAGTATTTCTCACGTTCTTTTGCAAAGTATGCCTGTGTTTCTCCGGCGCAGTACCGTGAGAAATTCAAGGAGAAATAAAATCTGAGGGACGACCAATAGGCCGTCCCTCAGTGTGTAGAAAAAGTATGTTGTAGGGGACGATGCCCACATCGTCCCGGGCTGATGTAGGCATCAGCTCCTACGAATTGGCTATATATCGTTGTTCTGTGTAGGGAGGATATTATCTGCCAGTAATTTTGAAACGAAATTCATGTCTTTCAACAGTCTCAGGGACGACCAATAGGCCGTCCTTTCGTTTTTATGCGAAAAAACTCGCCGCAGTTATTAGTCAGAAACGTGGAAATTCTGAAAGAACTGCATAACTGTGATTCTTTTATAGGAACTTTATATGTATTTATCGGGGGAAACCTTTTTCAAAAGGGTTCAGACTGTAGAAAAAAGCCATATATTAACGGGACGTCGAGACGCCGTCCCCTACAGATGGCTATTTTACGTATTATGAATGTAGGGGCGAACTGTGTGTCAAGAGTAACATGGTAAACACATGGTGTAAGGACATGGTATACAACTAAAGTCTTGAAATTTTACGATTAATCAAAGAGCCATTATGA
>JAFXEJ010000161.1 GCA_017513795.1 Ruminococcus sp. | reverse complement strand
CCGAAGCCGTTAACAGGTGGGTATTTCAACTCACACGCCCACGAGGGGCGTGACCCTATATATAGTATATATAAAGTCACCCTCTACTATGGACGGACATCATATGAAAAAACTATAGTGTTTTATTCATATTTAATTCATAAACGCATTTTTTCGACAGGCGAAGCTGCCGTATTTTTAATATTATCTTAGGTTCGCTTTTCAGATTATCAGCACACCTTCAGGATCGTATGTTTCTTTTGCTCCGTAATGCTCCACTTTTCTATGCCAGTTATTGCCAAGATAATAAAATCGAATGCTGTCATTAGCTTTATCTATCAGATTCAGCAGTTTATCTTTCACTTTCAGAAAAGTTCCATAGTCAACATCGATCTCAAATACCGAATTCTGCACTCTCTGTCCATAATTCTGGCATTCTTTTGCGACTTTTCTTAGCCGGCTTTTGCCTTTTTTATCAATAGTTGAAACATCATAACTAACAAGAACCATCATATTTGTCACCTATTTCATTAAAAAACATGGATATTCATTAATTTCACCTCTGATATATTTTGCCAGAAGTGAGCTTTGAATAAACGGAATAAGTCCTAATGGTATTTTTTCATTTAGATAAGGATGTACTATAGTACTCCTCTTTTTTTCTTGCCATGCGGTTAACACCTTTTTCTTTCCGTCTTTTGTAAGATATACTGCTCCGCTTTCCTGCTTTTCAAAATCATGTATATTAAGCTTTTTCAGATTAATAAGAGTTAGAACCAGTCTCTCCGCTATACATCTTGTTTCTTCTACGAGATCACAGGCAAGACTGCTTCTGCCTGAACGTAATGCATGATAAAATCCGTAACAGCTGTCAAGTCCAACGCTTTCAAGAGCCGATGTATATGAACTTATCATGATTGTATACAAAAATGACAGAACAGCATTCACAGGGTCAAGCGGCGGACGCTTAGTTCTTTTTGTTACAAGAAAATCATTTTTCTGATGAAGTATGAGTCTGTCAAAAATTCCAAAATATGCTTTTGCACAGCTTCCTTCAATTCCCATGATTACATCTTTATCATTCATTTCATAAACGTGTTCTATTCCGCTTTCAAGATATTCAATACATCTGCTTAACTCTCCGTCATCATTAAGGTGAGGATTATCTTTCATAGAGCGTTTTATAAGATATCTTGTATTGGATAGCTTTGCCGCAACAGTATTCTGTGTGAGAAGAATATCAGGTGAAGAAAATTGTTCAAACTGTGCTTTTCTCAAAAAAATATTACCTTTTGTTTTCCCCTGAACTCTTGCAAGAAATTGTCCATGTGGAGAGATAAAACTGATATTTATACCTATATCTGCACATTTCCCCATAAGCGCAGGAGAACATCCCAGATAGCTGAAGCAATATATATCTTCAAGGTTTGAGAATGGAAGACGGAATTTCTCCTTGTCATCGCATCGGCATACGATGTTTTCGCCGTCAAGTGTAAGCCATGCAGTTTCATCAAGGATATACAATGAATTCAACAGCTTTTTCATACAAGTTCAGCTCCTTTCTCTGACATAACAATATCCCTCACACAGTATTTCTTTTCTTTTGGAAAACAAATGTCGGTCATTGAACAGCCAGAACACTTCTGCCCTTTTTTTCTGGGAGGAATACGTTTTTCAGCAAGGATCTCACGCATTTCAGCAAGAAGCTTTTTCAGCATTTTATCATACTTTTCATATTCTGTATCAAATGGCAATTTTACACGTTTCCTGATATCCGAATAATAAATATACGCCTCGCTTTCACATTTCCATATCGAGTCTGCACAAATTTTCTGAGCAAAAACTTGTATTGCATCTGTTTCGTTATATAGATTTCCCTTTGGAACTTTAGGTTTGTATTCAATTATACGCACCTGAAAGTTTCCTTCGTATCCGCCTATTATAATTCCGTTTGTACTTCTTACAAACTCAATACAATCTGTAATTCCGAAAATATCATAATCAGCATCATCATTATATACAGCAATGTCGCTTCTTACAATTTTTCTACTGTCAGAGTAACTGTGACTCCCATCATGAACATGCTTATGCTGAATATTCGCCTTTATAACGAAAGCATTTTCTTCCCAATCATCATTTATTTCAAGCAGTGCGAAACGTCTTGGGCAATACATATAATGCTGTATTGCCCTGATATTTATTGTTTTTTCATTCATATCTTTTCTATAAATTCAACACCTGACGGCATGCCTCTGTCTATAGCTATATCATAATCTTCAAACTTTCTTGGTATTTGAATATTTTCTTTTCTTTGAATTGATATCTTATCAAAAAGAATATGAGCAGGTGCATTTCCTAATGCTGAATCATGCTTGAAAACATACAGCTTTCTCAGACACATTTTTCCTCTTGCAGCACTTCTGTCGTTTTCAAACATATTTATTATTGCTGTCCATAGAAGTTCAAGATCATCTTCTGAAAATCCGGTAACTTTTTGTGCAAGCATTGCTGAAACATAACCTTCAGCACGGTAGAGACCGTATGAAATGAAGCTCTTTTTGCCCATTTCGCTCTGTTTTTTCTCATTGAAATCCTTATCTGTTGTAACAGCCTGACGTGTTACTGTTATATCCTGAACATAGACAGGGTCTATGCTCTTTGCAAAGTTTATCTGAACAGGACCTCTTACTATTCCGCACGGGTCATCACCCGTACTCATCACAGCGCCAAATGTTCTGACATCATAATAGTTGGCACATATATATTCCTGAGCCTTTTTCACATCATCAGTCTTTTTGCCCTTCTGTTTCTTTTCAAGTCCCAGTGCGTCATAAGCTTCTGTAAACTTGGAATTGAGAGAGCGGTCAGCCTTCACAAGAATATTGTAACCGCCTTCACCTTCCTTGTACAGCTCAACAAAATTTCTTATCTTGCGTTTAAGGCATACGTCCGTTACTATACCAAAAGAGGTTTCTGGATCGGTTCTGGGCATATTCCCTGCGTCAGGATCTCCGTTCGGATTACCGTTTTCCACGTCGAAAAGCATCACAAATTCATATCTGTTTTTTATAGCATTATTTTCCATAACTGATTTTCCTTTCATTCACCTTTATTTGAAGTATACAGCTTTTTATTCATCTGATAATATCCGACGATAAAGCGTCCCTGATCGTCAAGAGAAAGCATTGAGGGAAATTCTCCCTCAAGTTCGCTCATAATATCGCCGATCATTTTGTTATAGTATATCTCAGCTGCATCGCCAAGCTTTCTCATATGATTCTGAGCCAGTTTTGCAAGCTTCGGAAATACGCTTGACGGTCTTGAACAAGCGGAAGCAAAGTATGCATCCTTTATTGTACGATTGAGATTTCCGCCTGACGACTCCTGCTGTATCTTTTCATAAATCGCAAACAATCCGCCGCAGAGATACGCCGGATTTTTGTTTTCCACATTCCATGACATGGTTATCTCCTCCTTGTTGTATTTTCTGTTAAGACAGGCTTTTATAATACCTGCTCTTGTGTCGTTAAGTTTAATATAAGTATTTTTGTCGTCATCACTGTCTGTTTTTACACGCCTGATAACAGTTGCAAGAAGAGAATCGGGATACTTTGTATTATTCAGTGCCGCAAGTATTATTGCAGACATCAAGGGCGGCGGGACTTTTTCGTTGGAAGATTTCGGAGATATCAGCTGTCTGGCTATTCCACTGAAATACAGAGGATGGATATTATTTTCATTGATCATCATATCACTCTGGTGCTTAATCAGATTTTTCAGCATTTCACCGAAGCTGCCTTTATACATGAATTTCTGGCAGATTCTCGAAGCATTCGGGGTAAGTCCTGCGATATAGAAATCAACCTTGTTGTCTGCGATAAGTGCGTCTATGGATTCCTTGTCTGTCGTATATCCGCTTCTTGCGTATTTCATTATAGTTTCAATCTGTCTGTCTGTATCCTTATCGGGACTATTGCCTAAAAGTGCAGAAAAGATACTGCATTCAGCAGAATCGTCTTTTTTCACGGCAAACCATATCAGTACCATATCTCCCAGAGTACAATAGTGCGTTTTGTCTGACAGAAGTTTATTGAATACCTCTGTATATTTTTTCATAGCCTGCTCAGAAACATTACTGTTATATGACTGAGTTTTTCCGTATGATTCAAAAGCAGTATCATTCATGCACACGAGCTGACAGCCAGAAGTCTGACCACCTGGGAACTTTATTTTGTCGTGAAGTCTTGCAGTTGTTCCTTTTTCGCCAAGTATACCACATACAGAAAGAACCTCGTCCTTTTTGTTTTCGTTTTTCTCACAATTATAAGTTTGGTATTTCTCCAGAAACTGCGGATCAGATTCAAGATAATTACTCTCTGTACCAATGGAAAAACCAAAATATGCTCCTTTATAATTTTTACCAAGTTCTTTAAGAAGCGGATTATTAAATTCATTTTCAGGATTCCAGTTTTCAATGAATTTTCTGTATGCCTGACAAGCCGTTGAATCTATTCCGTCAAAGAATTCAAGCTCATGCTGAACAAAAGCATTATGTGATTTTCTTGCTTTATTCTTTTCATCATCCGGAGAAAATCCGTCTTTATCAAAATTCAGTCCGAAAATATACAGCGAACGATGCTCAATTGTATTAGAATCAATACACGTCTTTTGCGTTCTTACAGGAAGAATCGCTTTTCGTGGAACCTCAACAATCTTATCATTTCCTTTTTTATCCTTAATGATTTTAGGTTCATTAAAGGGCAATATATTTTTCAGTTCACCGTCCTCAGAAAGAATTATTCTATAATGTATATCCTGTTCTGCAAATCCCTCAGGGATTGATGATGTTTCCTGCTTGTCCGCATAATCGCATAAAGCCTTTATCAGCATATTATCCCCTCCCTGTATCGTGCAACGTCGATTACTCCGTCTATCATACGAGGATGGTAATACATAGGATCGGCTTTATCCGAGAATTGCGGATCGTCCCAGTTGCCGTTAAGAGGTTTCCCGCCATCCTCAAATCTGAGTCCATAAAGCATGTATCCAAGATCGGTATCACCTTTAAGGGATTCATCTATCTGAGACAGATCAAATTCATCGACAAGCTCTATCCTGCTGACAGAAAATTCTCTGCATCCAAGGCACGGCTGCCTGAAGCACTGTCCGTTTCTCAGACGCCTTAGCATAATGTTATAGTGCTTTTCTTCACTTTCGTCAGCGTGGTCTGATTTATTGCCAGTGAGCTCAAAGTGAAACTCTATACCGTATTTTACATCTTTAAGCAACATTCCTGCACGCTGACTTCTTTCCTCCGAAGCATAAAGTGATGCGTCTCCACTCCCCTTCATCTGCGATATTACAGATCTCTGAGATATTTTTGATTTAATTTCATTTCGTCTGATATTTGTGAACTTTATAGGATTGAAAACAATTATTTTATCCACAATTATTCTGATGGCAGGCTTCCAGTAAACAGATTTTATAAGTCCCTCGACAGCAGAGATTGTCGGTACATCATAGCTTACACGTTCCACCTTGAATTCAGGTCTCGTAAAAAGAGCGTAATCTCCTTCCACAATTATTTTAAATCCATAACTCACTTATTTCACTCCTATCTAAAAAATGTAATCTGGCTGACGCTCAAGATCAAGCCCGATTTCTGTGTCATAGTAATTGTTATCAGCAAGTACAAAAACACCATTTCCAGTATCTGATATAAGACCGAGCGAAAATGCTTTGTCAAACTCACCCTTTATTTTAAGCGATACCGAATACTTCTGAAGCCGGCGACGTATATTCTTTCCGCCGTATTCAAGCTGCGACAGAAGCTCTGATGTTTCCTTGCAGTTATCTATAACAACACTTATCGTCTCTTCCCTGATAAATTGAAATCCCTCAGCATAAGTTCTGAATGGTATGCTGTCAAGCTTATCCAAATTATGTGCAATTGTGTTTCGTTCTATCAGCTCATCAGAATAATCAAACAGCCTTTTATAATATTCCTTAATACATTCTTCCGAAGTTATATCACAACCTCTTTCAAGCATATCCTTTACAATTCCGGCACGAACCTTCATATCACCACGAAGTATATTATCTGTTTCAAATATAAAAACGTCCCCATATTCCCGCCTGCCTTCACGATTGCATCTTCCGCCCGACTGCAATATACTATCAAGTCCAGCTAATTCTCTGAAAACCGCCTGAAAATCAAGATCTACACCTGCTTCAACAAGAGAAGTGGATACAACCGTTATCTTTTCACCGCGACTGAGGTCTGAACGTATCTTTTCAATTACTGCAGATCTGTCATGAGGCATCATATATGTTGAAAGATGATACTTCCTGCCAGTGAGAAGCCGGTAAACCTCTCTTGCAGTTTTTCTGCCGTTTACAATTATCAGTACTGAATTGTACTCACCTGATTTTTCGGTAATACTTTCAATATCTGTTTTACCTATGTACGAATATCTGCATTTTTTGAAATATATAAAATCAGATTTATCCCGGATAAGCTCGGTACAGTTATCAACCAAAGCAAACCGCCTGAACATTTCTGAATAATCAGGCATAGTTGCAGACAGGAATAAAACCGTACTGTTCAGATATTTTTCAATGTAACCAATCGCTCTCAGACATGGCTGAAGACATTCCGTAGGGAGCATGTGTGCCTCGTCAAGGACTATTACAGAATCCGCAATGTTATGAAGTTTTCTCAGTGCGGAGCCTTTATAGTGATACATAGACTGAAAAAACTGTACACTGGTAGTTATAATTATAGGTGCGTCCCAGTTTTCAGTAGAACGCTTTAGCTTTTCCGATGTAGAATCCCCATCAATGTCGTAACAGTAATTGGAATGATGCTGAACAATATCTGCACAATCTGCAAAGAGATTCTCGAAAATCTCTGCGGTTTGTTCAATAATACTTGTATATGGAATAACATATATTATTCTTTTCTTTTTCTGTTCTCTCAATAATTTTAATGCCAGCTTCATACTGCAAAGGGTTTTACCGCTTCCTGTCGGCATATCAAGAATCCCCGTAAGTATACCTGTGCTGTTTGATATCGCCTGCGTCTGGAGACTTTTTCTCGCTTTTTGCAGCGGTGTATCGCATTTGAAAGAGCTTATCTTCTGATCTATAATCTGTTCTGCCTTATCAAAATCAGTGTGCAATTCTCTGTCTATATTTGGATTGAAGAAACGTTCTGTATCAATATAATCTGCATCAGTAAGGCATGAAAACAGATATCGTGTAAAAAACGCATATTCCTCAATCAATTCTGTCTTACTTAGATGTGAAAGAATATTAAAAACCTCTGAATAGTCGGGCAGCAGAAGATTGATTTCCTCA
The DNA here is from genome assembly GCA_017513795.1 of Ruminococcus sp. GTDB lineage: Bacteria > Bacillota > Clostridia > Oscillospirales > Ruminococcaceae > Ruminococcus. The sequence continues at coordinate 6,930 of JAFXEJ010000161.1, read as the reverse complement.
CTATAAGAACTGTAATCAGCTTCACCGGTATAATCATTTCTGCGTTTCAGCTTGGAATGAAGCGTGTTATCGCCATCCGCAAGATCCGATTTGGTACCTCCATCGGGCAGACCTGTATGATGTCCTGCGACGCAGTACTGAAGCATATATGTCATTTCTTTTTCCAGATCATTATTAACAAGCTTTTCTAATTCAATAGCTCCGCAGACTGAATGTTCATATCGGGTACGGCTTCCTTTAAGTCGTTCCTGAAACACATCTGCATATTTTCCTATATCATGTGCTAGTCCGATAGCATACGCATACTCCTTTGTCAATTCAACAGAGTATCCTTTTGCTATATCTGCTACTCCGTGCAGATGTTCGATTATTGTTTGTTTCCGTTCGTCTGATGTATGTGCGTATTTCATTAAATTCCCCTTTGCTACATTAAATTAAGAAGCCTTTTATTCTTTATTATGAAGATATGATACTCGCCATTTTAATATATAGGGCACCACCGCACACCCCCGCCTCCAGATAAGCAGATATGAAAAATCCCCTTGCAAAATAGCAAATGAAAGGAGATAATTTTACTATGAGCGTATTTACCAACAGTGATTTGATACACAGCGCAACAGATAAGCAAAGGAAGTAAGGGAGAAGTGGGACAATACTTCCGCATATATCGGTGCAGATAAAGGAAATGGCAATTTCCTTAAAGGCTATCGTATCTCATTATCAGCCATTTTTGATATACTTCACTCAACTTAATCTGTTAATGATGGCACAGGCGGTACAACATTCGCCAGCAAATCTTTCAGTTCATCAACAGTTTCCGCCTTTACCCAATCTGACATCCCAGCCTTCCACACAAGGCTTGACTTTGTAAGCTGACCTGAAGTTGCCATTTGTGTAAGTGTTGCAATGTCAAAAGGACCTGTAGCTTGTCCATTAACTACAATATGATACTGCACAGTTGGAACAGGCGGTGGAACTGCACCAGAAGTCTGCGAATTCATACCCGACATCATGTTGTTCATCATGCCAGCCATATTCTGTCCGACTGCACCGCCAAGCGCCATGCCCGCCATCATAGCAGCAGGATTAAATCCGGCACTGCCGCCATCGCCAATGTTGATGCCTCCTGCACCGTTTGCACCCATTTTGCCGAGAGCCTCTGCACCGGCTACGCCAACCTCTGCCTGCTTTTCCGTCTGGAACGCAGCGAAGTTTGCACTTTGTGTCTGTTTATGCTGTGCGTACTGAGCTTCCTCGCGCTGAATACGCAGAGTTTCAGCATAGTTTTCGGCTTCAATACGCTGTTTGTCGTGAATGTCTTTAATATTTGCAGCAGTCTGTGCTTCGATGGTAGCAGTAGTCATTTTCTGTGTAACTGCCATTAGTTTTGAATATCCACTACTTGTTTTATCAAGTTCTATTGTACCGATATCAACGCCTGAAACAGTAACACCGAAGTTTTCTTTGAGACGTTCACCTATATCTAATTCAACAGCATCATTAATCAAAGCAGTCTTGCTTTCAATCTGAATAACAGGGATATTGTTTGCCGCAGGAGCATTAGCAACAGCGTCCTTGACATAACGACACACAGCATCACGGATCTGCTTCTGGAAATCGTCTAGATTGAATGTGCTCAAGCGGTGCAGTTTGATAAATTCCCTGTAATCTGTAATGCCGAAGCTAATCGTACCACGAACGGCAACAGGTACACCAAAATCAGAAAAACGAGGATCATACACGTCGAAAAACGGTACGGCAAACTTCACTTGAATGATACGAGCAAGATTTATGAAATAAACTTCCGCCTGAAAAGGAGTTCCACCCTCATAGGCAAGACCAATTATGCTTGAAAGTACGGGGAAGTTTGCGGTTTTGATTATCTGGTCGAAAGGCCCGACAATGAAATCCTGCATTGTTCCGTTCTTCTGTTTATATACAAAAACAGCAACTTCACCGTCTTTTACACGCAAAGAAGAACCCCAGCGGATAGCATTTTCACGATTGCTTTCACCAAGTTGTACACCGGACGGATGCCATTTCCAGATAAGATATGACTGTTCATCACAATATATTTCATCCATAGAACCACCTTTACGGTTAATTCTGTCAAATAAGCTCATGTATATTCCTCCTCTGAACTTTAAAATGTGTGATAAGTTATTATTATTTCGACATTTGACATATAATAAGTATCACGCTTAAAATCAGTATCACCGTCAATAGTGACTTTTTCAACCTCGTCTTCCTTAGCTAAAATCCCCAAAACCAGATCATCGTTTTTTTCAAGTTTTATATTTGTGAAGCCTTGAAGCTTTAGTATTTTTTCAGCTTTTTCATAATTCATCCCTTTAAGTTCTTTAGGACTATAATTCACCTTTATTTTTCCTTGCTTGTTCGTTTTTTTAACGTTTATAAGTCCGATAATACTGATTCGCTTTTCATCCCATTTATCCGCCTTAGATTGGCTAAGGCCATCATCAAAATATAAATCATTTGCTTTTTTTAATGCTGCATCATAATCACCTTTTTCTATATCTTCATATACTTCATCAACGATTTTGTTAAGTTCTCTCTCTTTCTTTTCTTCTTTTGAAGTTGAATAACAGCTTCCAACTCCCAATAATAGGAATAAGAATAAGATAAAGGAAATTAATAAAAATATATTTCTGGAGTTTCTTTTTTTCACTTTTTTTATAGCTTTCATTTTGTTATCATATATATCTTGAATTTTTGAAAAATCAGCTTCTGTACCAAAAGTGAGTTTAGCTTTATGATATGCTTGTTCCATTTTACTCAGCCATGCATCTGATAATTGTTTCTCAACTGGTAAATTCTGATAAGCGTAGGAGTCATCATTAATATTGGTAGAGGCTAATACAATAAATTCTAAAATATCTTCTTTTGTATTTGGAACAGGAAAATTTTTTATTAGATTTATTTTCTGTTTATCTGTTTTTGTAAGATAATAATCACCTGTACTAAGATCGCTAACTTTTTCAAATATAGATTTTCCTTTCTGCACGGATCTGTTTTTTTCTATTTGTTCAAGTTTGTCTGCAAACTCTTTTACAACATTAGATACTTTTGAACCTCGAAGTTCATAATTACACGAAGGACAACTACTAACAAATGCATTAATTAAATCACCACAATTTGGACATTTCACAATCTTTCCTGCCCATTCTTCCTGGCGTTTTGATCTTATTTCCTCTCCAGTTTTCCATCCACATACAAGGCAAACAGTAGCCTCATCTGTCATTTTGTATCCGCATTCTCTGCAAAATGGCATATCATTCACCCCTAATAATATTTTGATTTTTTACCGCATCACATATATCACCTATATTGCAGTCAAGATATTCACAGATACGAAGAAGTACAGATAGAGCCACATCTTCGTTCTTGCGCAGTTTCGTCATCGTACCTGTAGCTATGTTCAAATCTTTTCGCAGTGTTGCAGGTGAGATTTCTTTTTCAATCAGCAGTATCCATAATTTTTTGTAACTGATTCTCATGGCAAGCACCTCCTCGCAGATTTGTTTTCTTGACACTATTATACACTTTTAAGGTTGAATTGTCAATAGTTTTTGATATAATTCGCAAGATGTTGAGAAAACAACGAGTGCAAATCATTCAATTGTCCATCCTGTTTTACATAATAATTACTGAACCTGTTTTTGTTACAGTATTATCAAAACACGCATGATTTTAGGAATATATTCCTAAAAAACTTGACATCATGTATTTTTAGGAGTATAATGAATATAATACAACTGAAAGGGAGGTTTTTGTATGCAGAATCGTATTGAAAGAACCGTATATCTTGAGTGGCTGAAAAACTGGAAAGAAAAGCAGATTATTAAAGTTGTTTCAGGAGTAAGACGCTGCGGTAAATCTACGCTGTTTGATATTTACAAGGACTGGCTTATAGAAAATGGGACAGAGAAAAAACAAATTATCAGCATAAATTTTGAAGATATAGAGTTCGAACATCTTTCCGACTATCACGTATTATATTCGTATATCAAGGAACGTCTTACAGCAGACAAAATGAACTATATCTTCCTTGATGAAATACAGCACGTTAATCAATTCGAAAAAGTTGTTGACAGCTTATTTCTTAAGGATAACTGCGATGTTTATATTACAGGTTCTAATGCTTATTTTATGTCAGGTGAGCTTGCTACTGTTCTGACAGGCAGATATGTAGAACTCAAAATGCTGCCCTTATCCTTCAAGGAGTTTTGTTCGGGACTTGAAAACTCTGAGAACACGAGCAATGCACAGAAGTTCAATCTGTATATAGAACAAGGTTCATTTCCATATTTACTGAAATATAAACGCAGTAAAAATGATGTAAGAGATTATCTGCGTGATATTTATAATTCTGTTTTGCTTAAGGATATAGTCGCAAGACTTAAAGTGTCTGATGTTTCGACACTTGAAAATGTGACGAAGTTTCTTCTGCATAATATCGGCAATATTGTGTCTGCGACCAAAATTGCAAATACGCTGAAATCTCAGGGGAAAGGTGCAGACCAGAAAACAATCGACAAGTATCTTCGTGGACTTACTGACAGCCTTATGCTTTATGAAGCACAGCGATACAATCTTAAAGGCAAGATGTTTCTTAAAACCAACAGCAAATATTATACTGTAGATATAGGACTCAGAAATATGCTTGTAAAAAGCAGTGAGAGTGACATCGGGCATATCCTTGAAAATATAGTTTTTCTTGAACTGAAACGCAGAGGTTATGATGTATATGTAGGTCACCTTGATGACGGCGAAATTGATTTTGTTGCAGTAAACGGAGATGATATTTCATATTATCAGGTTGCAGCAACTACTCTTGATGAAAATGTTCTGAATCGGGAGCTTGTACCATTTAAAAAGGTCGGAGATAACTATCCTAAATATCTGCTTACTCTTGATGAGGTATTTGGTACAGCTGATTATAACGGCATTAAGAAGCTGAACGTTTTGGACTGGCTGTTGAAGTAAAAACTGCAAGAATACTTTTGAAAAACAGGAGCGTAACGTCTTAATTCGTTACACTCCCAAGACGTATTTGCAAATTGATGAACTTGATATTATTTATAATCCATATCTTGATGCGATTGGACCAGCATATTGCATTCATATTGAAAAAATCAATGAAATTCTTAGTAAAATTCTCGGAGGATAAGTTATGATCGCTGAATTAATCTGGCTTGACAAAAAAAGGTTTATACCTGATATTGGAGCAAAATACTGTCCTATTATTAAGTTTTCATACGAAGAGGATTGTATATGGAGTGCAGAAATTTACATAATCAAAAATGATTTAGTAAAACGCAATAGCATAGCTGAAGTAAATTATTTGTTTCCTAACGCTCCAATAAATAATATTTGCGAAGGTAATCGATTCGAATTGCTTGAAGGTAATCGTAAAGTTGCAGATGGCATATTTATAAGTTCCAGTTGATACTGATCTGACAGAATGAATGTAATCTCATAAAGTGTAACAGGTGCGTAGCGTCTCAATTCGTTACGCACCTATTTCATTTCCTTATCAACTCCGTATATTCCTCAAGAGCAATCTCCCCGTCAAGAGCCTTCTGCCTCAGGTCAAGAGCATATTCCGCCCACTGAGCAAATTCAGTCTTTGACATAGTCTTCTTCATAAAACGAGCATAATGCTGTTTGTATGCACGGGTATATATCAGCCATACAGGATCAGATTTAATTTTCTGAACATAGCTTTTACGGAAACCGACATCACGGCAAGTTCTTAATGGATTACTGCTTACAGCTCTTGTACAGAAATGAGAAAAGGTAGTGTGTTTCATAATAAACCAACGACCACAGTTACTGCATTTAACAGGTATATACTTTTCTTCAATGCACTTGAATAATTCAAAATACAGATACGCACCGAGCGATGTGAAACGGTAAGTTTCGCAGAGTATCGGTGCTTTTTCTGTTTCAATGACTGTATGTCCTACAGATATACTTCCATTTGAGATTAAATTCTTGTATTTATCTGAAACACTTAATATCTGTGAATATTTCAAAAAGCATTCCCTCACCTTTTCATCAGACGGATAATTATTGTGATTGCATAATTCATCTGCAAAAGGAATAAGGGTACGTCTTATACGCATCAAATCAGAAGCAAAGTCCAGAAACTCCTGTGTAATACGTTCAACACGTCCGACAAACTCAATATACTGCTGATGACTGATAGGGCTATAAAAAGCATACTTTTCTTCTATGTGAAATTCTTTGAGTGGTTTAAGCAGATATAGTTTTTCAGTTATATATCCATCTGTCGGAAGTGGTGCTTCGAAATCAACATATTCGTCGTCATCATAATTATTATCATCATCTGTGGTGCGTGGTTGTTCAAAATCAAATATTGGTTCATAGTAATTAAAAAGATTCTGCAGTACTCCACGTCTGAAATGTTTCTTGTCGTATGGTGGCAATTTTTCAGCAATATCAAACAGCTGTTCGTAAACAGATTCATATAGCTCTGCACGTTCTCCGATGTCATACGATGTTATATCAGGATCAACCTGTAAATTGGATTTAGCTTTTCTGCATATCTCATAAAGCTGTTCGAGGTCAGTAAGAGATGCAGAAAAGTACCTGAGAAGTATTTCGCCAAGTGGAAACACTCTCCCGTCAGATAAATAAATCTTCCTGTTATAGTAATGCGCTTCGATTTCAAACATACATGGCTCCTTAAAATTCACAAAAAGTTTACGGATAATAGAGAATAGATAGAACACGATAGATTTATTATACTACATCTATTGACGGCTGTCAAACTGTGATGTATACTGAACATTGTAAAAGTGTCCAGACACTATACAGCAGCTTGAAAATTGAATCTCACGCAGGAGAGATACTCGGGGGAACAAAATATGCGAAGATAGCTTG
>JAFXEJ010000160.1 GCA_017513795.1 Ruminococcus sp. | reverse complement strand
ATCCAAAAGATATATTCATCACTATAATTTCCCCAGCTACAGCGTTGGAGAAACAAGACCTTCAAGAGGCCCCGGAAGAAGAGAAGTCGGTCACGGTGCTCTTGCTGAAAGAGCTCTTGCTCCTGTAATTCCTTCAGTTGAGGAATTCCCCTACTCACTCAGACTTGTATCTGAAGTTCTTTCATCCAACGGTTCTACATCTCAGGGTTCTATCTGTGGTTCTACACTCGCTCTCATGGATGCTGGTGTTCCGATCAAGGCTCCTGTTGCTGGTATTTCCTGCGGTCTTATCACTCTCCCCGACAGCGATGACTTCATGACAATGGTTGACATTCAGGGTCTTGAGGACTTCTTCGGAGACATGGACTTCAAGGTTGGCGGTACTCATAACGGTATTACTGCTATTCAGGTTGATATCAAGGTTGACGGTCTTACTCCCGCTATCATCAAGGAAGCTTTTGAAAAGACAAGAAAGGCTCGTCTCTATATCCTTGATGAGATCATGCTCAAGGCTATCCCTGCACCGAGAGGTACTGTAAACAAGTATGCTCCCAAGATGCTCCAGACAAAGATTCCTGTAGATAAGATCCGTGAAGTAATCGGTCAGGGCGGAAAGATCATCCAGAAGATCTCTGCCGACTGCGATGTTAAGATCGACATCAACGATGAAGGTAACGTATTTGTAAACGGTATCGACGGAAACAACACAAAGAAGGCTATTCAGATCGTTGAAACAATTGCAAACGGTCCTGAAGTAGGCGCTATCTACAGAGGTAAGGTTGTAAGAATTATGGAATTCGGTGCCTTTGTTGAAATCGTTCCCGGTATGGACGGACTTGTTCACATCTCCAAGCTTGATAAGCAGAGAGTTGAAAAGGTTGAGGACGTTGTTTCTATCGGTGACGAGATCGTTGTAAAGGTTTCTGAAATAGACCGCATGGGAAGAATCAACCTTTCTCGTAAGGACGCTCTTGCTGAAATCGAAGCAAAGAGACAGGGTTAATTAAATATCTGATATAACACAAATAAAGGCGGCTAAGCGTGAGTTTAGTCGCTTTTGTTAAAAGGAGAAACTTATGATAACCTATAACGATGCACTTAAATTACTTTCAGAATATGGTCAGGAACACATCCTCAGATATTACGCTGAACTTTCTGATGATGAAAAAACAGGACTTCTCAGACAAGTAGAACTGACTGATTTTTCTGTTCTTGATGATTTGAAACATAAAAATGATGAATCCGGAAAAAGAGGCATTTTTGAACCTCTTGGTGCTGTCACTGTGGAAAACATCGAAAATAACAGGGATGAATACCTCAATGCCGGTATTAACGCTATCAAATCCGGAAAAGCTGCCGCTGTCATGCTTGCCGGCGGTCAGGGAACACGTCTTGGTTTTGACAGTCCTAAAGGAATGTTCAATATGGGCGAAAACAAAGAGCTTTATATTTTCCAGTGCCAGATCAACAATCTTATGGATGTTGTGAAGCTTACCGGAACATATATCCCTCTCTATATTATGACAAGCGAAAAGAATAATTCCGAAACAATTGATTTCTTTGAAAAGCACAACTACTTCGGATATAACAGCAATTATGTTAAATTCTTTATTCAGGATATGGCTCCTTCTGTTGACTTCAGCGGAAAAATTTTCATGGAAAGCAAATCAGAAATGGCTGTGTCTCCCAACGGAAACGGAGGATGGTTCTCATCTATCGTCAGAGCCGGACTTCTTGACGAGATAAGAGAAAAAGGCATTGAATGGATAAACGTTTTCGCTGTTGACAATGTTCTTCAGAGAATTGCTGATCCAATGTTTATCGGAGCTGTTATTTCTTCCGGCATGCAGTCTGGAAGCAAAGTCGTAAGCAAGGTTTCCCCCGACGAGCGTGTAGGTGTTCTCTGCCTTGAGGACGGCAAGCCTTCCATCGTTGAATACTACGAAATGACAGATGAAATGAGAAACCTTGTCAACGAAAACGGCGAGCTTTCCTACAAATACGGTGTTATTCTCAATTACCTCTTTAATGTGAACAAGGCTGTTGAGATTCTTAACAATAAAATGCCTATCCACATTGTAGAAAAGAAAATTCCCTATATGAACGAGGATGGTATTCTTGTAACTCCTGAAAAGCCTAATGGATATAAATTCGAAACTCTTGTACTCGATATGGTTCATATGCAGGACAGCTGTCTTTCTTATGAGGTAATCAGAAACAAGGAATTTGCTCCTGTTAAGAACGCAACCGGTACTGACTCTGTTGATTCAGCAAGACTCCTTCTTAAAGAGAATGGTGTAGAATTATAAGATATGAGAAGGTTATTGGTTTACCTTAAAAATTACAAAAAGGAATTGATTTTCGGTCCTTTTTTCAAGCTTCTTGAAGCGATATTTGAACTTATTGTCCCTGTTGTCATGGCTAAAATAATCGACAACGGAATTGGCAGAAATGACAGCGGATATATCCTGAAAATGTGCGGACTTCTTGTTATACTCGGAATCTGCGGTCTTGGATTTGCTCTTACCTGTCAGTTCCTTGCGGCAAAATGCGCATACGGATTCGGAACAGAGCTGCGCAGAGATCTCTACAAACATATAAACAGTCTTTCATACAGCGGAATTGACAAGGTCGGAACTTCCTCGCTTGTAAATCGTCTTACCAACGATACAAATACCGTCCAAAACGGTGTAAATATGTTTATCCGTCTTGCCGTAAGAGCGCCTTTTCTTGTATTGGGTGCCGCTGTTATGGCTGTAATGATCGATCTGCGGCTGTCACTTATCTTTTTTGTCGTAGCTCCAATTATTTCTGTAATCATTTTTCTGATTATGAAAAAAACAGTTCCTATGTATAAGAAAAATCAGCAGAAGCTCGACAGAGCCTCTATGCTGACAGGTGAAAATATCGAAGGAACTCGTGTTATCCGTGCTTTTTCACGTCAGCAGGAAGAAATAGACGAATTCAAGGGTGCCGTTGACGATATAGCGGAATGCTCCGTTGCAGTCGGAAAAATTTCGGCGATTCTCAATCCTGTTGCCTTTATGGTGATGAATCTCGGTATTATAGCTATACTCTGGTTCGGCGGAATCAGAATAGACGGAGGAAGTCTTTCTCAGGGTGAGCTTACAGCATTTACAAACTACATGACACAGATTCTTCTTGCTCTTGTAGTTCTTGCAAACCTTATAATCGTATTTACAAAAGCTTTTGCATCGGCAAACAGAATTAAAGAAATTTTTGATATCCTCCCCGAAGAAAAAGGAAACATCACTTCCCCCGACGAGAACAGTGATACTATAATTGAATTCAGAAATGTTTCCTTTGCATATCCTACGGCTGGCGATCAGTCACTCAGCGGCATCTCATTCAGTCTAAAAAAAGGTCAGATGCTCGGTATTATCGGCGGAACCGGAAGCGGAAAATCTACTCTTGCAAGTCTCATCCCCTGCTTTTACAGAGCAACTGAGGGCGATGTATTCATATCCGGTGTCAACGTGAAGGATTATGATTCTGACGTTCTGAGAAAAATGATCGGATATGTACCTCAGAAATCCGTTCTTTTCTCCGGAACTGTCCGTGAAAATATGAAATTACGAAACGAAAACGCTTCGGATGATGAGATAATCTCCGCACTGAAAACAGCTCAGGCATGGGATTTTGTTTCATCAAAGCCGGATGTTCTTGACACTGTGGTTTCTCAGGGCGGAAAGAATTTCTCAGGCGGTCAGAAGCAGCGTCTTTCTATCGCCCGTGCTTTTGTAGGAAAACCAGATATCGTTATTCTTGATGACTCCACAAGCGCTCTTGATTATGCTACAGATCTTGCGCTGAGAAAAGCTCTGAAAAACGATATGGCAGACTCATCAATAGTAATGATTTCACAGAGAACAACATCTCTCAAGGAAGCTGATCTCATTATCGTTATGGATGACGGTGAGGCTGTTGGTATGGGTACTCACGATGAACTGCTTCAGAGCTGTGATGTTTACAAGGAAATATACCAGTCCCAGATAAGTGCAAAGGGGGACAACGGCAATGTTTAAAACGCTTAAAAGAGTGGCATCATACGCCCGCCCCTACATTATCTATTTTATCCTTACTGTAATTTTCGCCGCTGTCGGAGTGGCACTTTCACTGTCCGTTCCGGTATTTATCGGCGAAGCAGTTGATCTCTGTGTCGGCAGAAAACTTGTAGATTTCAGCGGACTCAAAAAGCTTGTAATAACGCTTGCATTTATCGTTGTATCAAGTACGTTTTTCCAGTGGCTTATGAGCTTATGTACCAATAAACTGGCATTTCTGACTATCCGTGATCTTCGTGCTGATATATTCAGCAAGCTTGAACGTGTGCCGATCAGCTATATCGACAGGCATACAAAAGGCGAACTTACGAGCCGTGTAATCAACGACATTGAAATCATTTCTGACGGACTTCTTCAGGGATTTGCTCAGTTTTTCAGCGGAATTATAACAATTATCGGTACGCTTATCTTCATGATGACCATTAATGTGAAGATCGCTCTCGTCGTTGTATTTCTGACTCCCCTTTCATTCATTGCAGCGTCAAAAATTACAAAAGCAACTCATGCTTCGTATGTGAAGCAGTCAAAGCTCAGAGGCGATATGGTTGCTCTTGCAGAAGAAATGGCAGGAAATCAGAAAATTGTAAAAGCATTCGTTTATGATTCCCGTGCAGAAGAACGTTTTGACGAAATCAACAGGAATTATGGAAAAATCGGCGCAAAAGCTACTTTTTTCAGTTCCATGACAAATCCTACTACAAGATTTGTAAACGGGCTTATATATGCCGCTGTCGGTCTTCTCGGTGCTCTCGGAGCTATCGGCTCTGTTTCATTCATCGGAAAAATGTCTGTCGGCAAGCTTTCAAGCTTCCTTGCCTATGCTAATCAGTATACAAAACCTTTCAACGAAATATCAGGCGTTTTCGCAGAGCTTCAGAATGCAATTGCCTCTGCTCAAAGGGTTTTTGACGTACTTGACGAAGAAGAAATACCAGATGATTCTGACAAGGAAACACTTACAGACTGTACAGGAGAACTGAAATTTACAGACGTTGAATTTTCATACAATCCGAAAATCAAGCTGATTAAAAATTTCAGTCTTGAAGTAAAATCCGGAGAACGAGTTGCTATTGTAGGTCCTACAGGCTGCGGAAAATCTACTATTATCAATCTGCTGCTCAGATTCTACGATATCAACAGCGGAACGATAGAGATTTCCGGAAAAAATATTTCTAATATTACAAGAGACAGTCTCCGCAGTAATTTCGGAATGGTTTTACAGGAAACATGGGTTTTCACCGGTACTGTTGCTGAAAATATTGCCTACGGAGTTCCTGACGCAACACGGGAACAGATCATTGAAGCAGCAAAATCCGTCTATGCTCACGGATTTATAAAAAGACTTCCTGACGGTTATGATACGGTTATCAGCGAAAACAGCGGTCTTTCTCAGGGACAAAAGCAGCTTATATGTATTGCAAGAATCATGCTGATGGATCCTCCTATGCTGATTCTTGACGAAGCTACAAGCTCGATTGACCTCCGGACAGAACAGCGTATTCAGAAGGCATTCACAAAGCTTATGAATGGCAGAACAAGCTTTATAATCGCTCACCGTCTGTCTACAATCAAGAATTCTGATACTATTCTCGTTATGAAAAACGGCGATATTATCGAACAGGGAAATCATGATGAGCTTATGGCAAACGGAAAATTCTACTCAGAGCTTTACAACAGCCAGTTTGAATCCTAACGTATGATAAAAGCGTATACAGAAATGTATACGCTTTTTTTGCGAAAAACATCATTATAGATGATATCAATAAAATAAAACTTATTTATTCATCTGTATTGACAAATCAGATAAATTATGATAAAATTAATAATAATCAGAATACATTCCGGACACAATAATTATCCGGAGCAATACAGATTCATCGAAAGGATTTGATAAAATGCGCATTGCAGTAACTCACGAAAACGGATGCATTTTCCAGCATTTCGGACATACAGAAGAATTCAAGCTTTATGATATCGAAGACGGAAAAATTATTGATACACAGGTGGTCTCCACAAATGGAAGCGGTCATGGCGCACTCGCCGGATTCCTTCTTCTTAATCAGGTGGATACACTCATTTGCGGCGGTATTGGCGGCGGTGCACAGGCAGCCCTTGCTCAGGCGGGAATCAGACTTTTCGGCGGAGTAAGCGGAAATACAGACGATGCTGTAAATGCTCTCCTGAATGGCACTCTCGGCTATAATCCGGATGTAAGATGCAATCATCACGAGCATGAACATGGCGGCGAAGGTCATAACTGCGGCTCACACGGCTGCGGAAGTCACAGCTGTCATTAAAATATATTTTATATCAGAAAGGAATTTAATATCATGGGAAATAATAAGTATTCCGGTACACAGACCGAAAAAAATCTTGAAGCTGCATTTGCCGGTGAATCTCAGGCAAGAAACAAGTACACATATTTTGCTTCAAAGGCTAAGAAGGAAGGCTTCGAGCAGATTGCTGCACTGTTCCTCAAAACTGCTGATAATGAAAAAGAACACGCAAAAATGTGGTTCAAGGAACTTAACGGTATCAATTCAACTGCTGAAAACCTTAAAGATGCAGCAGAAGGCGAAAACTATGAGTGGACTGATATGTACGAGGGATTTGCAAAGACAGCTGACGAGGAAGGCTTCCCAGAGCTTGCAAAGAAATTCCGTCTTGTTGCTGCTATCGAAAAACATCATGAGGAACGCTATCGTGCACTTCTGAACAATGTTGAAATGGCTCAGGTATTCGAAAAGAGCGAGGTCAAGGTGTGGGAATGCCGCAACTGCGGTCACATCGTTGTTGGAACAAAGGCTCCCGATGTATGTCCTACATGTGCTCATCCGCAGAGCTATTTTGAGATCCATGCTGAAAATTATTAATGAAACTTCATTCTATATGAAATAATAAAAATCCAGAGAAGAAATTAATACTTCTCTGGATTTTTTAGCTTAATACAGTTTTCCCTGCCATGTATCAAGTTCAGCCATTCGCTTATCAATTCCGCCAAGTACGGAAATTTTATCGGCACTCCACATGGGCGCAATAAGCTTTGATTTATCGCCGTCACCTGTAATACGTTCAATCACTGTTTCCGGCGGAAGAACTTCAAGCTGTCTGACAATAATATCAATATACTGCTCTCGTGTAAGCAGTTCAAAAGGATTTTCTGCGTACATTCCGGCAAGCTGTGTACCTCTGATAATGTGAAGCATCTGAAGCTTTATGCCATCGGGATGAAGCCTTGCGGCTTCTCTTGCGCTTTCAAGCATCATTTCCGATGTTTCGCCCGGAAGTCCGTTTATAAGGTGCAGACAGATGCGTATCCCTCTTTTTTTCAGAGAATGATATCCCTCCAGAAACTCCTTATGAGTACAGCAGCGATTGATTATTTCAATCGTTGATTCATGCATAGTCTGCATTCCAAGCTCAACTGTAAGATCAGTCCGGCTGTTTATTTCTGAAAGAAGATCAAGTACTTCATCAGAAAGACAGTCGGCACGGGTGCCTATTGAAATCCCTGTGGTATGCGGAAAAGATATTGCTTCTTCGTACATACGTCGGAGTATTCCGGTATCAGCATAGGTATTTGTATTTGCCTGAAAATAGGCAACAACAGGAGCGTTATTTCCGTGCTTTGCGGCAATTCTCCGATGCTCTGAACTCAGCTGTTCTGTAACACTCATACCGGGAGAAGTGAAATATCCGCTGCCGCCGTCACAAAAAATACATCCTCCCCTGCCCTTTGTACCGTCAATATTCGGGCATGTAAGTCCGCATTCAAGCACAGCTTTGAATATTTTTCTGCCATATCGCCGCATATTGCTGTAATGAAGCGTGTGATAGCGTTTATTATCAAGTGAATATTTGAAAGGATTATTTTTCATCTGTCTCAGACCTTTTTGTTGATTTTTTCTGAATAAAAATGGAAAGTACAAGAGTCAGAAGCTCGGCTGCCGGAAATGCAATCCATACACCGTATATTCCGAACAGTATGGACAGAACAAACGCAAAGAATATTATTGCAGCAATTCCTCTTGAAACTGAAATTATAAAGCATTCCTTTGCTCGTCCGGAGGCACTCAGAAAACCGGCTTTTATGATATTCATTGCAGCAAGAGGAAATCCGATGCCGTAAAGACGTATTCCTGTTACTGCGAGTTCAGCCATTTCTTTTGAATTCTCGCTGTTGAATATACCGACTATCTGCTCTGCGAATACCCATATCAGTATCATCAGAAAGCACGAAATTGCTAAGCCTATTTGCTGTGAATGTCTGTGTATACGACGCTTTGCATCCTCATTTCCTGACCCTTCCGCATCACTTGCCATAGGTTGGAGTCCCTGTCCTATGCCGTTAAAAATTGCAATTCCTACAAGAGCTACATTTGCAATAGCTCCGTATGCTGCAACGGCAATATTTCCCTTGATATCAAGTAATATAAAATTGAACGCCATGCTTGTTACGGCACTTGATATCTCACCGATAAATCCGGCAATTCCCAGAGAACACGAAAGCGCAAGCATACGGACAGAGGGGAATTTTATCATAAAGCGGATGGTATTCTTTTTTGACATGAAATGTATCATACAGACAGCCATGCTGACTATCGGTGATACACCTGTTGCAAGAGCGGCACCTGTCATTCCCATTCCCATAGGAAACATGAATATGTAGTCAAAAATTATATTGAAAAAGCTGCTTGAAAGCGTAGCTGCCATTGCAATTCCGGGATCACCGTCGTTTCTTACAAACGATGTGAATGTGTAATTCAGCATAAAAAACGGCGCAAACATCAGAACAGTTCTGATATACGGAAGTCCCGTTTTCAGAATACTGCTGTCCGCACCCATAAGTCTGAGAATTGTATCAGGACAGATAATTCCGGCTAATACAAAAATCATACTTATAATCAAAGACCAAATAACAGCATTTGAGAAAAACTGCTCCGTATTTTTCCTTGACATTAGTTTGCACAGGCTGTATCTTGTGGCTGAACCTATACCTATCATTGAACCAAGCGCAAACATCATTCCAAAAACAGGAAGTGTGAGATTCAGCGCAGTAATGCCGTCTGTACCGGCTGCCTTTGAAATAAAAAACGTATCTGCCAGTATATAGCAAGAAATTCCTACCATTGCGAGTATATTCGGAATAAGATATTTCCTTAATTTCTTTTCAATCATCTAAACATCCCTTTCTTAGCTTATCTATTATATCTGTTTTTCAAAATAATGTCAAGCTGTATGTGTAAAATATATATAGGCAATGTAGGGTGCGATGCCCACATCGCACCGCAGACATATTACATTCATAACGGGCGGATGTAGGCATCCGCCCCTACATAAGAAATAAAACAAAAAATATGTTTGCCCACGAAAATTT
>JAFXEJ010000159.1 GCA_017513795.1 Ruminococcus sp. | reverse complement strand
TGTGTTTACCATGTTACTCTTGACAAGGCATCCGCCCCTACATAATGATACCAAAATTTAAATGAACGATTGTAGGGGACGGCGTCCACGACGTCCCACATAATTCCCGATGAATCACCACGGACGACAAATCGTCACCAAAACAATTTTCAATCCGTCAGCGAATGCCGACACATTAATTACGAATTATGCATCACGAATTAAATTAAAGGTCTTGCAAAATCCGGAAAAATATGTTATCATAAGATATTATACTGTATATAAGGAGTGAAACCCATTGGAAGCTATAGAATATAAATGTCCGAACTGCGATGCCGACCTGAAATTCGATCCGGAAAGCCAGAAACTCAGCTGTGAATTCTGTCTCAGCAGCTTTACCGAGGATGAGCTCAAAAAAATAAACGAAGCTTACGGCGAAACAACTCCTACCGAAGCCGAAATACAGACTCAGAACGAATTTGAGGAGCATACAAATCTCTACCACTGCGCAAGCTGCGGAGCACAGATCATGTGCGATGACCAGCAGACCGCACTTTTCTGCTACTACTGCCACAATCCTGTAATTCTGTCAGGAAAGCTCACCGGCGAGTATAAGCCGAGCAAGATAATCGCCTTTAAATTCAACAAAGATCGTGCACTTGACACATTCAGAAAATGGGTACAGAAAAGGCACTTTGTTCCCGATGATTTCAGATCAGAGCAGCAGCTTGATAAAGTTACCGGACTTTACGTTCCTTTCTGGGTTGCAGACTGCGATGTAAAAGCAGATTTTACTGCTATCGGAAAGACTGTCCGTTCATGGACATCGGGAAGCTACCGCTATACTGAAACAAAGGAATATAACGTCGTAAGACGTGGAAATATCATCGTTAACGGCATTCCGGCAGACGGCGAAAGCAAGATCGAAGATCTGCTTATGGAATCCATTGAGCCATTCAATTACGACGAGCTCCAGCCGTTTTCAATGACATACCTCACCGGATTTTTCGCTGATAAGTATGACGTTGACAAGGCACAGGTATTTCCGAGAGTAAAAAGCCGTGCTTCTCAGGCTGGAAAAAAGGTTGTCCGTGACAGTATCGGTTCATATTCGTCACTTGCCGTAAGTTCAGAGCAGTACAACATCCTGAAAACCGACTGGGAATACATGATGCTTCCGGTATGGTTCATGACGTATAATTATAATAACAAGATTTACGAATTTGCTATAAACGGTCAGACAGGAAAGCTTGCCGGCACACCTCCGCTTGACAAGGCGAAGCTGCGTATGTTCTGCACAGCGTTAGGAATCGGCATTACTGCCGCAATTTATCTGCTGGGAGGTCTGTTGTTCGGATGAAAAAGAAATTATTTGTTATAATTCCGGTAATTTCGCTGATTCTTGCCGGTTTGGTCGTATACAATCTTGTTCTCAAAAAGCCAAAGAATATCGGCAAGGGATTTGACGGCGATTCAAGCAAGAGCTGTGTAATCGACGATGCCGGAATTTTCGACGATGACGAGGATACACTTGATAAGCTTAACGAACTTGCTGAAGATTACTCAGAAAAGCTTGAAATGAATATTATCGTGTATTTAAACGGAATCTATAGGTATAACGAAAAGAGCACTGAAGACTTCTGTGCCGATTATTACGATGCTAATTGCGGCAAGGACACAGATGGAATCTTATATCTAATGGATCTTTCCGGTGTCAGCTCTCCCCTTGACTGGATATCCACCAGCGGAAAGGCTGTTCTGCTTTATCAGAAGAATCTTGATGCTATTTTCAGCAGTCTTGACAATTATCTTCCCTCCGGCGGTGAAGAAGTTCAACCTGACGAGGCTGAGCGTGCAGTAATAGAATTTTTCCGTCAGATAGAGAAATATGAAAAGAAAAAACCTGGACTTTTCTCTACATATCATGATAAAGTAACCGATAAATACTTCTACTACAAAGGCGGAGAGTTCATTGTTTCGAAGGACAGACCGGCATCATCCAACCTTCTGGTGCTTCTCATATCGGCGGCAATTGGTACAGTTGCAGCTATAATCACATATTTCAGCATAAAGAAAGCATATAAATTCAAGAACAGCACGAATCCAGGTGTATATGTATCGCACGAGGAAAGCCGTCTTACTGAGCAGTCTGACACATTCATCAGAAGCTACGTTACAAAGCGGAAGATCGAGTCAAACAGCAGCGGCGGCGGTATGCGTTCCGGTGGCGGCGGACGTTCCGGCGGCGGCGGACATGGCGGCGGCGGTCATCGCCGCTAAGCAGCGTGACGCTGCACCCTGTTCACGTTCCCATGTGCGTTCCGCACATTCCTCTGTACGTTGCTGAACTTGCCATTCGCTCGTGGGAACAAATTTTATGCCGAACATTTTTAACTGCGTGACACTGCACCCTGTTCACGTTTTCGTGCGTAAACGCACTCACTCTGTACAAAGCGGCAGTCTGCTTTCGCATACGATAGAAATCAAAGGCACCAGCGGTGCCCCCGAATCACGTTCCATGTGCGTTGCTGAACTTGCCATTCGCTCGTGGTAACAAATTTTATACCGGTCATTTTCACATTATGTGGGACGTCGAGACGCCGTCCCACATAATTCCCGATGAATCCTCACGGACGACCAATGGTCGTCCCTACAAATCGTCATCAAAACAATCTTCAATCCGTCGGCGAATGCCGACACAATAATTACGCATTACGAATTACGAATTACGCATTAAAAAAACCCCCGAAAAACGGGAGTTTTTTTGTTATATCAGGAATTCATACCAAGTTCAATAGCCTTGAAGTTATTAGGAATAAGCTGAGCCTTTGAAGGAGGAACAACCTTTTCAATAGCCTTTTTCATTGTCTCAAGAGAGAACACGCCTGTTTCCTTGATAACCTTGCCGAGAAGAATGATATTTGAACCGCCCTTGAGAGCGTTATCATCAGCGAGCTGTGAAGAAGCAACAGGGAAAATTTCGATGTCAGTTCTTGAGCAGTCTGCCTCAATAAGAGTGCTGTCATAGAATACCTTTCCGCCGGGCTTTACATCACCGATGAACTTGTCAAAAGAAGGCTGATTCATAGCGATAAGGATATCGGGAGTGAGCACAAGCGGAGAACCGATAGGCTCATCTGAGATACATACGGAACAGTTAGCTGTACCGCCTCTCATTTCCGGACCGTATGAAGGAAGCCATGAAAGTTCCTTGTTATCCATAAGACCGCAGTATGCAAGAATTTTTCCTGCGAACAGAACGCCCTGTCCGCCGAAGCCTGCGAGAAGAATTTCAGTTGTAGCCATTACTTGTTGCCCTCCTCTGCTGTAGTATCCTTGTATACGCCAAGGGGATAATAAGGAATCATTTCATCCTGAAGTCTCTTTAATGCCTCAACAGGAGTAAGTCCCCAGTTTGTAGGACAAGTAGAGAGAACCTCAACGATAGAGAAGCCCTTCTTGTTCTTCTGAGTTTCAAAAGCCTTTCTGATAGCCTTTTTAGCCTCACGGATATGGGGAACGCTGTCTACAGCAACACGCTCTGCATACGCTGTTCCTGTGAGAGTTGAAAGCATTTCGCAAACTCTTACGGGATATCCGGCAAGCTGAGGATCACGTCCGAAAGGAGTTGTCTGTGTAACCTGTCCGGGCAGAGTTGTAGGAGCCATCTGACCGCCTGTCATACCGTAGATAGTGTTATTGATGAAGATTACAACGATATTCTCGCCTCTTGTAGCGGAATGAACTGTTTCAGCAGTACCGATAGCAGCAAGATCTCCGTCGCCCTGATATGTAAATACGAACTTATCAGGATTTGTTCTCTTAACGCCTGTAGCAACAGCCGGAGCACGTCCGTGAGGAGCTTCGATCATATCGCAGCCGAAATAATCGTAAGCCATAACGGAACATCCAACGGGACATACGCCGACAGTTTCGCCTTCGATACCCATTTCATCAAGAACTTCAGCAACCAGTCTGTGAACTATACCGTGAGTACATCCTGGGCAATAGTGGAAAGGCACATCAAGGAGAGCCTTAGGTCTTTCAAATACAACAGCCATTACTCAGCACCTCCGACTTTTTTGATTTCTGCCAGAACCTCGGCAGGAGTAGGAATAACGCCGCCTGTACGTCCGTAGAATTCAACAGGCTTTGAGCAGTTGATAGCGAGCTTGATATCGTCGATCATCTGACCCATTGACATTTCAACGCTGAGAAGCTTCTTAGCGTTCTTAGCAGCCTCGTTGAGTTCCTTTTCAGGGAAAGGCCAGAGTGTCTTGGGGCGGAAAAGTCCTGCCTTGATACCCTGAGCTCTTGCCTCGTTTACAGCAGACTTTACAACTCTTGCTGTAGCGCCGAATGCGCAGAGGAGGATATCGCAGTCTTCAGTGAGATAAAGCTCTGCGTCTGTTTCGTTTTCCTTGATCTGAGCGTATCTTTCAAAACGGTCAGCAACTGACTTTTCAAGTTCATCAGGCTGGAGGTAGAGAGAGTTGATGATGTGGTGCTTTCTCTCGCCCTTGTGACCTGTAGCAGCCCAGCTGCTCTTGTCGTGGGAATCAGGGTTGATCTCAGGGAATGAAACGGGCTCCATCATCTGACCGAGAAGTCCGTCAGCAAGGATCATTGCCGGACATCTGTACTGGTCAGCCTTGTCGAATGCCTTAACTACCATGTCTACCATTTCCTGAACGGAAGCAGGAGCGAATACCATAAGGTGGAAGTCGCCGTGGCCGAGAGCCTTTGTAGCCTGCCAGTAGTCAGCCTGTGAGGGCTGGATTCCGCCGAGACCAGGGCCGCCTCTCTGAACGTTGATGATAACAGCCGGAAGATCAGAACCAGCGATGTATGAGATACCCTCGCTCTTAAGTGAAAGTCCGGGAGATGAAGATGAAGTCATTGCACGGACGCCGGTTGAAGCAGCTCCGAGAACCATATTGATAGCAGCGATCTCAGACTCAGCCTGAAGAAAAACGCCGCCTGCCTTATTCATGCGCTTTGCCATATAAGCGGCAAGCTCTGTCTGGGGAGTGATCGGGTAACCGAAGAAGCACTTACAGCCTGCACGGATAGCAGCTTCTGCGAGAGCCTCGTTGCCCTTCATAAGATTTCTTTCCAAAGCAAAAAGCTCCTTTCGTAATTATTTCTCAATAACGATAGCACAGTCAGGGCACATCATAGCGCACATTGCGCAGCCGATGCATGCCTCCATATCTGTACACTCAGCGTAGAAATATCCTTTTTTGTTTCGTTTTTCCTTCTGAAGGGAAACGATCTTCTTAGGACAGGCTGTCACACAAAGTCCGCAGCCCTTGCAGCGTTCGGTAATAACAGTCATTTTAGCCAAAATAAACACCACTCTTTCTTACATTGCTCCCCCAACCAACTCTTGAACCTTCTATTTTGCCTGGAGAGCAAAATTCTGCGTCAGAAAGCCTTGCAATACGACAGTATTCCTTCATCTTTCTTCCTTAACTTTTGCTCCCCAGTCTTCATATAATTCTTCAAGAGTTAATTGAGGGAGCAATAATCATAAATCCCACAGCGGCTTCACATATACCTTTACAGGAAAAATATTCTTTACATCCATAAGTTCGCAAAGTTCTTCCGGACAGGTTGTAAAAGCCAGCGGCAGACCTGCGGCAGCAGCTGTCTGTTCTGCAAATTCAGCCGATCTGCCTATAATTTCCGGTGTAGTCTCGCAGCCGAGATTCGTGTTGTTGACAACAGCGGTATGCTTCATGCGTGCCGCTCTTTCAATCTCGAACATAAGTGAAACAGCCTCACCGGAGTTTTCCGTAAAGTATCGCCGCTGATTGATCACATAGAGCATATCAAGCTCATCCCCGTAGCTGTTGAGAGCCTCAGCGAATCGTCCGAGAGCGAAAGCTCCGGCGTCATCTCCGCCGACGTCGATAATAAGACAGCCCTCACTTTTAGCGAGCTGTTCGATATCGAACTGTATGGACGGAACATCAAGGTTGCTGTTGGCGAAATCGGGAGCAATAAGCTTAATTCCCATATCTGCGAACATCTCCCTGAAATCCGCTGTTCTGAAATAGGGGTTAACGAGGTCGAGATCAACAACGGTAACTTTTTTTCCTTCCTGAGCGGCTTTCACCGCAAGATTGACAGAAAGATTAGTCTTTCCGCTGCCGTAGTGACCTGTAATTACTGTGATCTTTTTCATATTATCCTCCACGGAAAATGTCTGTACCTTTCTATTATATCACCTTTTTATTTAAAATGCAATATTTTATTTACAATTCGTAATGTAGAATTTTGTCGATGCATCAAGGTCAGGTGTGAATAAGCGTTCCATGCATTACCTGTATTTATTTTATACACATTACTTTTTCAGAAGCAGTTGACAATCTGCTCATAATGTGATATAATGAATATATGAAAAGGGTACTGCGATAAGCGGTTCTCCCATGTTTTTGTGTTAAGAAACACCGTAAACTTTTGGAAGTGGTTTGGCGGTGTTTCTTTTATTTTTATGTAAAAGAAACTTTAGTTCTTGTCAAAATGGTCTTTTGTGACCGTATATACAAGAGCGATAACACTGGTGAACATCATCACGAACTGAAAAAGTTCAGAAAATGTCATAGTATATCACCTCCCTTGCGGGAGAACCGCCTGCCGTTATGCAGTACCCTTCAAAAGTGATTATATCATATGCTCTGAAAAATGTCAATTATTCAGTGCAGAGAGTTTATGTAAAATAAATACAGGCAATGCAGGGGGCGATACCTAATCGCACCAAAGAAAAATCACGTTCATCAAGGTCAGGTGTGGATAAGCGTCCTTGCAGACGGCATTCAGAATAATCAACATAAAAAAAATCCGGCTGATGCCGGACTTTTCTATACTGCGCAGAGATTATTCTGCATCAGCGTCTGTGTTCTTTTCGATATAGTTAACGATATCGCCGACTGTCTTGATTTCCTCAACAGCCTCGTCAGGGATTGAGAGGTCAAATTCATCTTCAATAGTAGTGATAAGATCTACAACGTCCAGAGAATCTGCGACGAGGTCGTCCTGAATGTTAGCTTCCATTGTAACCTCGCCTTCATCAACGCCGAGCTGATCAGCGATAAGATCCTTGAGCTTGTCAAAAACCATGTGTATGCCCTCCTTTATATAAAATATATATCAAGAAACGAATCATTCAATGAATGCTCCGATCTTTCTAAACTTAGTATAACGTTCTTTTAGCAAAACGTCAATATCTTTTTCGCATTTTTCCGGAATTATTTTTGACAAATATTCCTTTATATTTTCCGAAATTTTGTCTAAATCGTTATGTGCGCCGCCGAGAGGTTCTTCGATAATTGTTTCAGCAACTCCGAGACTAACCATATCTTCTGCAGTAATTCGCATAATTTCGCTTGCTTCCTGTTCTCTTGAAGCGTCCTTCCAGAGGATGCTTGCAAAGCCTCTTGGCGAGAGAACGGAATATTGTGCATTTTCGAGGATAGCCAGCTCATCGCATACGCCGAGAGCCAATGCTCCGCCGCTTCCGCCCTCACCGAGAACAATAGAGATGACCGGTGTTCTGAGAGTCATGAATTCAGCGATATTCTTAGCGATAGCCTCGCCCATACCTCTTTCCTCAGCGGCGATTCCGCAGAAAGCTCCGGGTGTATCAATAAAGCAGATAACCGGTCTGTGGAATTTTTCTGCCTGTCTTGCAAGTCTGAGAGCCTTTCTGTAGCCCTCAGGATGCGGCATTGCGAAGTTGCACGCCTTGTTTTCGTTGATATCTCTGCCCTTTACCTGAGCGATAATAGTAACAGGTCTGCCGTCAAGACGACCGATTGCGCCGTATATAGCGTTATCGTCGCCGTAAAGACGGTCGCCGTGCATTTCGTAGTAATCCGTAAAAATAAGCGGAAGATAATCTTTGATAGTAGGTCTGTTTACATTATGAACGAGCTGAAGACGTTCCCATGCTGATTTTTTCTCACTCATTGCTCAGACCTCCTTTTTATCGTAGCCATGAAGCTTCAGCAGATGTGAAAGAACGCTTCTCATTTTTCTGCGTTCAACAATCATATCCACAAAGCCCTTTTCAAACATGAACTCAGCCAGCTGGAAATCCTCCGGCAGTCTCTGTCTGATAGTATTTTCAATAACACGTCTGCCGGCAAAACCGATAAGTACCTTCGGTTCAGCGATAATAATATCGCCGAGCGAAGCAAAGCTTGCCGTAACGCCGCCTGTTGTGGGATCGGTCATTACAGTAATATAAAGTCCGCCCTGATCGCTGTGAAGCTTTACAGCGCCGGATGTTTTTGCCATCTGCATAAGGGAAACTATACCCTCCTGCATACGGGCGCCGCCTGAAGCAGTGAACATTACTACCGGAAGCTTATGTTCTGCGGCATACTCAAAGGCACGGGAGATTTTCTCGCCAACAACACTTCCCATGCTTCCCATCATGTATCTTGAATCCATGATGCCGACAACGCACGGAGAGCCTTTGATAGTAGCTGTTCCGGTTACTACTGCCTCAGAAATTCCTGTCTTGTCACGGGCGCTCTTGTGCTTTTCCTCATAATCGGGGAAATCAATGGGATTTCCGCTTGTCATACCGCCGTCAAGCTCGCAGAAGCTTTCCTTGTCAACGGTAATAGCGATACGCTCCTGAGCTGAAAGTCTGCCGTGATAATTACAGAGAGGACAAACTCTGTGAAGCTCCTCATAGCGTGTCAGCGGAGATGTACCCTGACATCTCGGACACTTGAACATCGGTTTATATTCGTCATCACTGTCATTGAAACGTTTTTTTACTACTTTAAAAAGATCCTCAAACACTGATTATCTCACCTTCTCTTCCGGTAAAAATATTATTTTTTCTTATGTTCATCCATGTATCTGCCAAGGAATCCGATATCATAATTTCCGTTTCTGAAATCAGGATTTCTGATAAGTTCGAGCTGGAAGTCGATATTCGTATCAATTCCCTCAACGATAAACTCAGACAGTGCCCATTTCATTTTGTTTACGGCGTCATCTCTGTCGGAGCCGTGAGCAATGAGCTTGCTTATCATGGAGTCGTAATAAGGAGTTATTGTATAGCCCTGATATACAGCGCCGTCGATTCTGATTCCAGGGCCGCCAGGCATATAAAGCGCAGTGATTGTTCCCGGAGAAGGTCTGAAATCAAGCTCCGGATTTTCCGCATTTATACGGCACTCGATAGCGTGACCTCTGAGGCGGATATCCTCCTGCTTCACGCTGAGCGGAAGTCCGGCTGCGACCTCTATCTGAGCCTTTACGAGGTCAAATCCAGTAACTTCCTCTGTA
Source organism: Ruminococcus sp. (assembly GCA_017513795.1). GTDB lineage: Bacteria > Bacillota > Clostridia > Oscillospirales > Ruminococcaceae > Ruminococcus. Next base: position 23,844 of record JAFXEJ010000159.1, on the reverse strand, counting down.
ATAGGATGCTCAACCTGAATACGGGTATTCATTTCCATGAAGTAGAAATCACGGTTTTCATCCACAAGGAATTCAATTGTACCGGCATTGTAGTAACCGCTCTGCTTTGCGGCAGTAACGGCAGCCTCGCCCATTCTTTTACGGAGACAATCGTCCACGATAGGGCTGGGACATTCTTCAAGAACCTTCTGATTGCGTCGCTGCATAGAGCAGTCACGTTCTCCGAGGTATATATAGTTACCCATTTTGTCCGCCATTATCTGAATTTCGATATGGTGGGGATTAATGAGGAATTTTTCGATATAAACAGCGTCATCGCCGAAGAAATTCTTAGCCTCCTGCTGAGCCGCAGTCATCTGCTCCTGAAGCTGATCGGGAGAATCAACACGACGGATACCACGTCCGCCGCCGCCGGCAGAAGCCTTTACAAGCACGGGATATCCGGCTTTTTCAGCGATAGCGGCAGCTTCCTCATAGGAGGAAACAGCTCCGTCAGAGCCGGGAATAACTGAAACTCCGGCAGCCTTCATAGTTTCCTTAGCGGCAGCCTTGTCACCGAGCATTTCGATAGCCTCGTAGGAAGGACCGATGAAGGTGATTCCATGCTTTTCGCAAAGACGTGCAAATTCAGCATTTTCCGAAAGGAAGCCGAATCCGGGATGAATAGCGTCAGCTCCGGCATTGAGAGCCGCCTGAATTATCGCATTCATGTTGAGATAGCTGTCCTTTGTGGGAGCCGGACCTATACAGATAGCCTCGTCAGCGATCTGTGCATGGAGAGAGCTGCTGTCTGCTGTGGAATATACTGCCACGCAGCGCACGCCGAGTTCACGGCACGCTCTTATGATACGAACGGCGATTTCGCCTCTGTTAGCGATCAATACTTTTTTAAACATTTATCTATCACTCCGATTTGCTGTCTGATACTACAAATGTGATCTCGCAGGAAACTGCCTTTTCTCCGCCGACTGAAGCAAGAGCCTTTCCTGTTCCGACAGGACCTCTCTGACGGATGATCTCAACTTCAAGGTCAAGAACATCGCCGGGAACTACCTGACGGCGGAACTTAGCCTTGTCTATGCCGCCGAAAAGACCGATTTTTCCTTTGAATTCAGGCTTTGAGAGCATACATACAGCTCCAGCCTGAGCGAGCATTTCCACCATGAGAACGCCGGGAGTAACAGGATACTCCGGAAAATGTCCCTTGAACCAGAAATCATCTTCCTTTATATATTTTCTTGCCTTTACTCTTACGCCGACTTCCATTTCAACGATTTCGTCGATAAGGAGAAACGGATCACGGTGCGGAATAATTTCCATTATCTGATCTTTGTTCATTAAAACGTCTGACATTGTGCTGCCTCCTCAGAATTATTCAATAATCATGAGCGGCTGATCGTATTCAACAGCCTGACCGTTGAGAACGAGGATCTCCTTCACCTTGCCGTCGAACTCAGACTTTATCTCGTTCATGAGCTTCATAGACTCGATTATCATGATAACATCGCCCTTCTTCACGCTGTCGCCAACCTGTACAAAAGGCGGCTTTTCAGGTGAAGGAGCAGCATAGAATGTTCCCACGATAGGCGATTTTACAATGTTTCCGGAAATTTCTGCCGCAGCCGGAGCTGTCTCAGCTGCCGGTGCAGAAGCAGCCGGTGCTGTCTGCTGTGCGGGAGCCATGAAAGGCATTGCCATTGCCGGAGGAGGAGGACACTTCTTGCCCTTGACAGTGATTTTTCTGTCGCCGTCCTCAATAGTTATTTCAGAAAGCTCGTTTGCAGAAACAAGCTTTGCGAGCTTTTCAATAGTTTCAAGTTCAAACTGATCGTAAATCTTATCCATAGCAGCTTCTCCTTAGTCTTTGATTTTCTTGAAGCAGAGAGTTCCGTTATGACCGCCGAATCCCAGTGAATTGGACAGTGCAACGTTTACTTCCTGCTGGATATTACCTTCTGTGCAGTAGTCAAGATCGCATTCCTCGTCGGGAACTTCATATCCTACAGTCTTGTGGATGAATCCCTCCTCGATAGTCTTTGCGCAGACAACGGCTTCAACTGCGCCGGCTGCACCGAGAAGATGACCTATCATAGACTTTGTGGAATTTATCTTCACATTGGAAGCTTCCTCACCGAATGCAAGCTTGATAGCGGCTGTTTCGTACTTGTCGTTAAGACCTGTTGATGTACCATGAGCGTTGATGTAGTCAACATCTGCCGGTGAAACGCCAGCCTCCTGCATAGCAAGAGTCATACCCATTCCGGCTGCCTCGCCCGAAGGCATAGGAGATGTCATGTGGTAGCCGTCATCAGTTGCGCCGTAGCCGGCGAGCTCGCAGTATATCTTAGCTCCTCTTGCCTTAGCGTGTTCGTATTCTTCAAGGATAAGCATACCGCTTCCCTCACCGAGAACGAAGCCGCTTCTCTCCTTGTCAAACGGAATTGACGCACGCATGAGGTCGTCGGATCTTGTAAGCGCCTTCATGTTGTTGAATCCGCCGTATGTGAATTCAGCCTTTGAGCTCTCAGTTCCGCCTGCGATGCAGACATCAAGATAACCGTCCTTGACTTTGCGGAAAGCCTCGCCGAGAGCATGGGTTCCGGAAGCACACGCAGAAGCAATTGAGAAGTTAGCTCCTCTGAAGCCTGTTTTCATAGCGACAGTTCCGGCAGCCATATTTGCTATCATCATCGGAACGTAGAAAACAGAAACTCTGCCGGGACCCTTTTCAAGATACTTTTCGTATTCTGAAAGTGTGAAGTCAATACCGCCGATACCGCAGCCGATAAGAACTCCGGCTCTGTATGGATCAATGTCGCTGAAATCGGAGCCTGCGTCCTCAAGTGCCTCATGTGCGGCAACAACAGCGTACTTTGTGAATGTATCCATGCGTCGTGCTTCTTTTTTATCAAAACAGCCCTTTGTTTCGTAGTATGCTGTTTCATCGAAATCCCTTACAAGTCCGGACAGCTTTACGCCTGTACGCTCTGTATCAAAATGTTCTATGGGAGAGTATCCGATTTTATTTTCCTTAATGCCCTCCCAGAATTTTTCAACGCCTGTTCCCAGAGGCGTAACTGCTCCGAGACCTGTAATAACAACTCTTCTGCTCATATAATATCCTTTCTTGCTTGTATAAACTAAAACTGACTGCGGATCACATTGAAAGTCCGCCGGAGATCTCAATAACCTGTCCTGTAACGTAGGATGAATCCTCAGATACAAGGAAGGAAACAACTGATGCTATTTCTTCCGGTTCGCCGTAGCGTTTCAGAGAAACAGCGTCAAGAAGCTTTGTCTTGACCTCATCAGGGAGAGCTTCTGTCATGGCTGTATTAATAAATCCGGGAGCAACAGCGTTACAGGTGATATTCTTTCTGCCGTACTCCTTGGCAACAGTCTTTGTCATTCCGATGATAGCCGCCTTTGAAGCGGAATAGTTTATCTGTCCGGGATTTCCGTAGAGACCGGCAACGGAAGCAACATTAACGATTCTTCCGTGCTTCTGCTTCATCATAACGGGGCACACATTTTTCAGCATATTGAAGATGCTCTTCTGATTTACGGCAATAACCTCGTCGTATTCATCCTCGCTCATTCTTGCAAGGAGCTTATCCTTGGTGATTCCGGCATTGTTTACAAGAGCGTCAATGCTTCCAAGCTGTTCCTTTACAGCCTTTGCCATTTCCTCGCAGTCTGCCATTTTTGAAACATCTGCGGCGAAGCATTCTGCCTTAACGCCGAAAGCCCTGCATTCCTCAGCAACTGCAAGAGCCTTTTCTCTGCTGCTTTCTCTCGGGAAATGATTTATTGCAACATCGAAGCCGTCCTTTGCCAGTCTGATTGCTATGGCGGCGCCGATTCCCTGTGATGCGCCTGTTATGAGTGCTACTGCCATATTTTAACCTCCGTATATATTTATGCTATCAAATGTCATATTCAAATACAAGATCATATTCAGGAGCTGAACTGAAATTTCCAGCCGCCTCAACGGGAATCTGTCCCACGAAGCGCCACCCCTGTGAAGCCATTTCGTGGATAACAGTTCTGTGGTCACGATAGCCGTCCTCTTTTGAGGTCACATATCCGCCCTTCATCATCTTATATTTCATTCTTATAAATTCATATCTTTTCATGTTGAATCCCTTTTCTCTATAATAAGATAAACTCAATCATTATATCATTTTTTTAACGTATATATTCACGTCAATCAACAACTAAATTTTCAGTGTTTTTTATTGTCAGGGGACGCCTTTAGAATCCCGGTATTAGTGTCATTTGAGAAGCTTTTCAGCCTGTGACATCATTTCCTCAATGATATCCTTACAAGGCTTGATATCATTTATCATGCCGGCGATAGCACCGCAGAGGAATGAACCTTCTTCAAGATTGCCGTCCTGAACTGCCTTTCTCAGTGAACCGAGAGTAACCTCCTCGAACTGTTCGGAAGTGAGTGAGCCGTCCTTTTCGCCGTTTGCAAGCATTTTGGAGAACTTTGTCTTTATATTTCTGCATGGATGACCTGTATATCTTCCTGTAACAACGCTGTCTGTATCCTTAGCCTTTACAACGAGTTCCTTGAAGGTCTGATGTATCTGACATTCTTCAGATGCAAGGAAGCGTGTACCTATCTGAACGCCCTCAGCACCGAGCATGAATGAAGCTGCAATACCACGTCCGTCAGCGATTCCTCCGGCTGCGATAACGGGAATTTCAAGAGCGTCAACCACCTGAGGAACGAGACACATTGTAGTATTCTCGCCGATGTGACCGCCTGATTCAGTACCCTCAGCAACAACAGCGTCAGCGCCGGCTTTTTCCATTCTCTTGGCAAGAGCAACGGACGGAATTACAGGAATAACCTTGATTCCGGCTTCCTTCCATGCGGGAATATACTTTCCGGGATTTCCGGCACCTGTAGTTACAACAGCGATTTTTTCGTCGATGCAGAGCTGTGCAAGATCGTCGGCATTAGGGCTCATAAGCATGATGTTAACGCCGAAGGGCTTATCTGTTTTTTCCTTGCAGAGTCTTATCTGCTCTTTGAGGTAGTCGATAGGCGCAGAGCCTCCGGCAATAAGACCAATACCGCCGGCATTTGAAACTGCCGCAGCAAGAGTATGCTCGGCAACCCATGCCATACCGCCCTGAATGAGAGGATATTTACAGCCCAGTAATTCTGTGATTCTTGTTTTCATTTTTGTCATCCTTTCGCTTGATTTAATATTCGAGAATTATACCGCCATAGGTAAGACCAGCTCCGAAGCCTATGAGAGCAAGCGTCTGACCTTTTTTGATAAGTCCCTTTTCGATTCCCTCGTTGAGAGCGAGAGGAATAGAAGCGCTTGAAGTATTTCCGAAGTGATCGAGAGTGAGGATGAATTTTTCCATAGGAACGCCGAGTTTCTTTGCGGCTGTTTCAATGATTCTCACATTTGCCTGATGCGGAACGAACCAGTCGATATCATCCTTTGTCACGCCGATTTTTGAAGCGGCAAGCTCAAATGATTTCGGAAGTGCCTGAGTTGCGAATTTATATACAGCCTTGCCGTCCTGATAAAGCTGACGGACAGGCTTTTCCGGAAATCCGTCGTCAAAATCCACATCCTGTTTAACTTCCGGTGCAGGCATGAGATTTCTTGCAAAGAGAGCCTTTGCGCCGCTTCCGTCAGAACCGAGAACGGAAGAATAAAGCTTGTCGCTGCGTTCCACAACGGCTGCTGCTGCGCCGTCGCCGAAAAGTATGCATGTCTGTCTGTCTGTGAAATCGCAGAAACGTGAAATAGCTTCGCTTGAAACTATAAGGACGTATTTCATGGAATCATCTGTAGCAAGGAATCTTGCCGCCGTATCGAGAGCGTACACAAAGCCGGTACAAGCCGCACCAAGATCAAAAGCAGCAGCATTTTCTGCGCCGAGCTCATCCTGAATAATGCTTGCCATACTCGGAGTAAGAAAATCCGATGTAACGGTAGTGCAGATGATAAGACCTATCTGATCGGGAGTAATTCCAGCCTTTTCGATAGCCGCCTGAGCTGCTTTTTTTCCCATGTACCATACAGGCTCCCAGCCTGCCATATGACGTTCAACGATGCCTGTTCTTGTGCGGATCCACTCGTCGTTGGTCTCCACGAACTTTTTGAAGTCATCGTTAACGAGCGTCTGCTCAGGCACATAATTGCCCATGCCCAAAATATTGATTCCCATTAAAAATACTCCTTTGAACGAAATTTTTATTATAATACTGTTGTCAAACCAGAAAATTTATGTTATATTATTGATAGGGGTCAAAGAACGCACACCCCTTAAAAATACACTTAGATACAATATATTGTAAAGCATTTCCGGATTTTTTGCAATGTTTTTATTATTGCGAAAGAAAATATCGTCATTTAACACAAATAACGATATGGAAATTAGGTTATTTTTACTAATGATTTGTATACAACATACAGAAAGGATGTAACATTATATGACAATTTCACTATTTTCCGGACAGGGTTCTCAGTACGAGGGCATGGGAAAGGACATAGCAGAGGCATTTTCCTCTGTTTCTGAGATCTACGACAAGGGTTCCGAAATACTCGGTACCGATCTCAGAGAGCTCTGCTTCAACACACCCATCGAGGAGCTTTCACGCACTGCAAACGCTCAGCCGGCTATCATGACAACTTCAATCGTGTGCCTGACTGCGGCTATTTCCAAGGGTTATAAATTCGACGGTGTTGCCGGACATTCTCTCGGTGAATATGCCGCAATGTACGCTTCCGGAATGATTACTCTTGAAGACGCATTCCGCCTTATAAAGGCAAGAGCAGCCGCTATGGAATCCGCTGCAGCAGAGCACAAGGGCGCAATGGCTGCTATCCTCAAGCTTGCTCCCGAAAAGGTAGAGGAAATTTGCAGCAGCGCAAAGAATTACGTTGCCGCTGTAAACTACAACTCCCCTGTTCAGACAGTTATTGCCGGAACTCCCGAGGGCGTTGCTGAGGTAACTGAGATTTTCAAGGGACTCAAAGCAAGAGTGGCTCCCCTTAACGTTGCCGGAGCTTTCCATTCAAAGCTTATGCAGTCTGCGGCTGATACTTTCTACGAAACAGCAAAAACTATCACATTCAAGGCTCCGCAGGTGAAATATTATTCGAACGTTACCGGCGGCGAACTTACAGAGCTTCCCGACATGGCAGAGCTTCTTGCAAAGCACATCGTATCTCCTGTACGCTTCACATCTGAGCTTGCAGCAATGAGCGAAGCCGGTGCAGATAAATTTGCCGAATTCGGTCCCGGAAAAACTCTCACAGGACTTGTAAAGAAGACGCTTTCCGGCGTTTCCGCTTTCAATATTGAGGATCTCGAAACACTCGAAGGAGCTGATATTTATGAATAAATTCGCTCTTACGGGACACCCTCTCGGACATTCGATGTCTCCGCTTATCCACGACAGGCTTTTTGCTCTCAGCGGATTCGACGCAGAGCCTTACCAGCTCCTTGACATTGCTCCGGAGGATATCCCCTCCAGCCGTGACGTTTTCGCTGAATACCTCGGCATGAACGTCACAATTCCGCACAAACAGGCTGTTATTTCCCTTATGGACGAGCTTGGTGACAGTGCAAAGCGATACAGCTCCGTAAACTGCATAAAAAACGACAACGGACGTCTTATCGGCTACAACACTGACTGCGACGGATTTCTGCGTTCTGTGGAACTTCTGCCTATCAGCGGAAAAGTCGTGGTTCTCGGCTGCGGCGGCGTAGGCCGAATGATGGCTATCGAAACTGCACTTCACGGCGGTGCGCTTACACTTGCCATTCGTCCGGATGATATAAAAAAAGCACAGATACTCATGGCTGAAATTCTCGAAAAATGCAGCGGAGCCTCCGTGAAGATAGCTGATATTTCCGCACTTGACGGCAGCTATGATCTTCTTGTAAACGCAACTCCTGTGGGAATGTTCCCCAAAACCAACGCCTGCGCTGTAAGCGACAAGGTCATCGAAAACAGCCTGAGCTTCTTCGACGCTGTGTACAATCCAACCGAAACGCTTCTCATGAAAAAGGCAAGAGCACTCGGAAAAACAGCTGTAGGCGGAGCTTCAATGCTTGTATATCAGGCTGTCAAGGCGCATGAGATATGGTACGGCGGAAGCTTTTCCACTGAGGATATCTCTGAGATAATCCTTGAAGTCGAAAACGAAGTCAACAAAATGAACGAAAACTGAGGAGTAACATTATGACAGTATTTCTTTGCGGCTTTATGGGATGCGGAAAATCCACATCCGGAAAGCTTGCGGCAAAAAAAATGGGCTGCGGATTCTGCGATACAGATGACCTCATCGTCCGTACCCTTGATATGTCGATACCCGATATCTTCGAGCAGAAGGGAGAACCGTTTTTCCGCAAAACAGAGGCAGAAATCGTGAAATCTCTCTGCGGAAAGACCATCGTTGCAGCCTGCGGCGGCGGAGCAATGCTCAATCCCGAAACTGCTAAGGCTGCCCGTGACGCCGGTGCGGCTGTAGTTTTTCTGGATGTTCCTTTTGATATCTGCTATGAACGCATAAGCGGCGATGAAAACCGTCCTATTGCGGCAAAATCCACCAGAGAGGAGCTTCTGGAGCTTTTCAACAACCGCCGGAGCGTCTATCTCAGCCACTCGACAGTAAGAATAGACTGCGGAAATTCAAGTCCCATTGAGATCGCTGAAAAAATTGCAGCGTCCGTATTTTGACAGGAGTATGAATATGCTTATTTATAATGCTGAAATATATACTATGGATTCCGCCGGAATCATCCCCAACGGCTGGCTCAGGACGGAAGACGGAAAAATAAAGGAGATCGGTGACGGTACTCCGGAAAGCATTCCCGACGACAGTATCGATGCTCAGGGCGGAATGCTTCTTCCCGGCTTCATTGACGCTCACACGCACCTCGGAATCATCGAGGACGGTCTTGACTTCGAAGGCGACGACTGCAATGAGTCCACCGATCCTTTTTCTCCGCAGATGAGGGCGATAGACGGTATAAATCCTTTTGACCGCTGCTTTACCGAAGCAGTTATGAGAGGTATAACCGCTGTTGCTTCAAGTCCGGGAAGCGCAAATCCCTGCGGCGGAGAAATATGCGCAATAAAGACAAACGGCAGACGCATTGACGATATGCTCATCAAACAGTGCGGAATCAAATTTGCTATGGGCGAAAACCCGAAAAACGTCTATAACGGCAAGGATGAAGCTCCCGTAACAAGAATGGCGGTCGCTGCGATAATCCGTGAGGGACTTTACAAGGCACGCCGTTACGTTCACGATATGGACAGCTACTATTCTGACGGCGAAAATTACGATCCGCCGGAGTACGATATAAAATGTGAGGCGCTGATGCCTCTCCTTGAACGCAAAATGAAGGCATTTTTCCACTGTCACCGTGCGGACGATATCTGCACAGCAATGAGAATTGCCTCTGAATTTTCTATTGATCCCGTTATCATTCACGGTACTGAGGGCTACAAGATAGCTGATATTCTCGCTGAGGAGGAAGTTCCTGTTATCTGCGGTCCGCTTATCTGCGACAGATGCAAGCCCGAAATGAAAGGTCTGGAACTTAAAAATGCAGCCGTCCTCAACGACAACGGCGTAAAAATGGCTGTCTGCACTGACCATACAGTTATCCCTATCCAGTATCTCCCTCTGTCTGCTCAGGCGGCTGTAAAGGGCGGTCTTGATTTCTCAGAAGCTCTCAGAACGCTCACCATAAATCCGGCTGAAATTCTCGGAATCGACGATATAACAGGAACTCTCGCTGCCGGAAAGGACGCCGACCTCCAGCTGTATGCAAAGGGACAGAACCCTCTCGACCTCATGTCTGAACCGCTTCTCGTCATGGTAAGCGGCGAAATATGCCGAAAGGATATCTGATATGAAAAAGTTTTTATCAATTATTTCCGCCCTCGTGATAACTGCGGCTTCCGCACCTGCCGCCGATGTCTGTGCACAGGCTGACGCTCCGGAAAACGGATTTGCAATCAAATACGAGATAATCGACGGAAAAGCCCGTATTACCGGATTTACAGGCTCCGACGCTATTGTGATAATTCCCTCTGAAATAGACGGAAACAAGGTCACATCCATCAGCAGCAATTCATTCATGGGCGTTGAGGAGCTTACAGCTGTTGTGATTCCCGACAGCGTTGATTCCATCGGCGAAAGAGCCTTTTCAGCGTGTCCGCACCTCACGACCGTAACTCTCGGAAGCGGCATAAGCGAAATCGGAAGCATGGCTTTTTCTGCCTGTCCTTCGCTTGAATCCTTCTTTGTGAGCAAGGATAACAAAACCTTTTCAGTTACCGATAAATCGCTGTTTGAGGGCACAGAAATGGTTACTTATGCCGGCGGAAAGGACGCTGAAATTCCGGTAGGAACCACATCCGTCCGCAAGGGTGCTTTCATGGGAAAGACAAATATCGTTTCTGTGGAATTCCCCAAAAACGGTCTCACAAGTCTTGGTGATTACACATTTTCCGGCTGTACATCGCTGAAAAAAGCGGCTATTCCCAGCTCCGTGACATATACCGGAACAGGCTGCTTTGCAAGCTGCTACAGCCTTGAGGATGTCCTTTTCAGCCTTAACTGCACCTCAATCGAGGACGACACTTTCCGTGGATGCACCTCGCTTTACAACATAAATATCCCCTCGGCTGTAACTTCAATCGGAAATTCGGCATTTCTCGGATGCAGTGGGCTTTCCGGAATGTACATTCCGGCTACTGTCAAGGAAATCGGCACTGACGCAGTCGGAAAATCATACAACATCAGAAACGAAGCAGTTGAAACTATTTCCGGCTTCGGAATTCATGCGGATAAAGGCTCTGCTGCGGAAAAATATGCACAATCTGCTGATATTTCCGTAAAAAAATTCATGATCGGCGATGTCAACGACAACGGAATGATCGAGGGAAGCGATGCGACTATGGCTCTGCGTATGTTTACCATGCAGTCGGGCGTCAAATCGGAATTCAACGCCTATCAGACAGCCGCCGCAGACTGGAACAGTGACGATATGATAACAGCTTCTGACGCCACGCTTATCCTTCGTGAGTATACACGGCTTCAGTCGGGCATTCCGGAAATATGACAATTCTATGAATTATTATACTAAAGTGTCAAACTGCTTTTTCTACAAAAGCCGTCAGAAATCAACACGCAAATTCTATACCGGCATTTTTTCATCGACACTTGACACTTTATTAAAAAAATGCTATGATTAAAGATAATAATTTTTGAAATAATGAACCGTTCAGCAACGTTTTCTGGAGGGTTCTTATATGTAATGTAAGGAGGAATTTTTATGCTGACAGATATCAACAGCAAATTTCAGAAAGAGGGATTGACATTTGACGATGTACTGCTTATCCCGGCAAAATCAGACGTTACCCCTAACATGATAAAGCTTGAAACACAGCTTACAAAGACGATCAGACTCAATACCCCTATCATGACCGCCGCTATGGATACTGTTACAGATTCACGCATGGCTATCGCTATTGCCCGTGAAGGCGGAATCGGAATTATCCACAAGAACATGAATATCGAACAGCAGGCAGAGGAAGTCGATAAGGTAAAGCGTTCCGAAAACGGCGTTATCGTAAATCCTTTCTCCCTTACTGAAGACCACATCGTTGCTGACGCTAACGAACTCATGGGCAAATTCAAGATTTCCGGCGTTCCGATCGTTGATTCCAAGAATAAGCTCGTGGGAATTATCACCAACAGAGATATGCGTTTCCTTACAGATTTCAGCGCAAAGATCTCTGAGGTTATGACAAAGGACAACCTTATCACAGCTCCCGTGGGAACAACTCTTACAGAAGCACAGGAGATACTCCGTGCACACAAGATTGAAAAGCTTCCTATCGTTGACGAGGAAGGCTATCTCAAGGGACTTATCACTATAAAGGATATCGAAAAATCCGCTCAGTATCCTAACTCCGCCCGTGACAGCAAGGGCAGACTTCTCTGCGGTGCTGCTATCGGCGTAACTGCAAACGTTCTCGAAAGAGCTAAGGCTCTTATCGACGCTCAGGTTGACGTTCTCGTACTTGACTCCGCACACGGACACAGCGCAAACATCCTCAAGTGCCTCAGAATGGTCAAGGAAGCATTTCCGGATACACCTGTTATTGCCGGAAATATCGCTACTGCTGAGGCTGCTGAAGATCTTATCGCTGCCGGTGCAGACTGCATCAAGGTTGGTATCGGCCCCGGATCTATCTGCACAACCCGTGTTGTTGCCGGTATCGGTGTACCCCAGATCACAGCCGTTTATGATGTAGCCTGTGTTGCTCAGAAGTATGGCATTCCCGTTATCGCTGACGGCGGAATCAAGTATTCCGGCGATATCGTAAAGGCACTCGCTGCCGGCGCAAACGTTGTAATGCTCGGTTCACTTCTTGCCGGATGTGCAGAAGCTCCCGGCGAAACTGAAATCTATCAGGGACGTCAGTTCAAGGTTTACAGAGGCATGGGAAGTCTCGGTGCTATGGCTAACGGCTCAACAGACAGATATTTCCAGGAGGGCGCAAAGAAGCTTGTTCCCGAGGGTGTTGAAGGACGTGTACCTTTCAAGGGTGCTGTTGCTGATACTATCTTCCAGCTTGTCGGCGGAATCCGTTCAGGAATGGGATACTGCGGCTGTGCTGATATTCCTACACTCCACGAAAATGCGAAGTTCATCCGCATAACAGGTGCCGGACTTAAGGAAAGCCATCCCCACGATATCTACATCACAAAGGAAGCACCTAACTATTCAACTCAGGTGTGATATAATTGCGATTATCTGCGGGCGAACTTTGTTCGCCCCTGTATCGTTATCATCTATTTGCAGGGACACAGCATACCATGTCTGTTCTGCAATATACTATTTCTACAGTATGAATTCCTGTCTCACAGGATTCACATTAAATTTTACATGAAAGGGATTTTTTATCATGAAAAAATTATTATCTGCACTCACAGCACTTCTCTGCGTTTCCGCTGTTTTCACAGGCTGCGGAAAAGACGGCAGCAGCAAGGATGAAGCTTCCGACAAGAAGTCATCCTCAAAGATCTCCGAGGACGATCTCAAAGACGCTCTTGAAGATTTAGTCGATGCAGCAGCTGAAAAGGATGTCGAAAAAATCGTCAGCTTCATGATGCCTGACGACCTTTCCAAGGATATAATGGATCTTTTCGGCAACGAACTCAACGGTCTCATGGAATCAGAAGACATTGACATTTCCGAAACTGCTCCGGATGCTGAGATCATAAGCGTTAAAAAGACAGAGGATATGAACGAGGATTATGTCTACATCCTTGAAAAGGCTTTCTCATATGCAAAAACTGTCACAGATTATATGAAAGAAAACGATATAAGCTTCGAAGACTTATATTCAATGGAAGAAGAAGATATAATGGAAACTCCTCTCGGTGAAATCGCTGAGCTTATGGAGGACGTTGAATTTGATTCTCCGGAGGAACTTGTTGATTCCGGTATTCTTGACAAAATCGAAACTACAGTAACTATCGAAGCAGCTTGCATGGCTGAAGTTACTATAAAGGCTGACGGCGAGGAAGATTCCATGGAACTTCCTTTCTACAACATCAAGGGCGAGGGCTGGAACTGCGAAATGATCCTTTATCCCTATATGATCGGATATGTAGCGAAGTCAAAGGCTGCAGCCGCTAATTCTACTGCACATTCTCTCTCCAACGCTGTCAATGCAGCTCTTACAGAACTGGACGAAGAAGGATATGACATCAGCGGAAGCTTCATTATCAGCTCAGACGAAAGCCAGAACTACAATGTAAGCAGTGAAATTGATACAGAAGATTTAATTGGCAGAACAAGGGAATACTTTGAAGATATCGACACCCTTGACTACTTTGTAGTTATAACGGACGGTATGTGCTCATACACTGCATGTCAGGAAAAGGACAGCGAAGAAAATTATGTGGGAACAAAACCGACAAGTTCAATTCCTTCTTCTATTGATAACGGTTATGTTGAAACAGAAGATATGGACGAGGATGAAGAATACACACTTCAGGAACTTTACGATATTGCAAAGGAACTCATAGGCTAAAAGAAAACGGCGGTCGCATTGACCGCCGTTATTTTTTTAGGGCGAATCCAATGGATCCGCCCCTTATTTTTCAATGTATGTCTTGCATTACTCGTCTATGATAACGTTTTCCATTACATAGCTCTGACCGTTGATAGTATATACAATAACGTATACAAAATCGCCCGATCTGTTGCGCAGAACTCCAGAAGATTTTGATTCGGAATTGTAATAGATCTCCATAACAACAGTTTTTCTGCCTGTTATCTGCGCTGATGGATCTGTTGCCATAACTATATCATCATAATAGTCGTATGACATACCGGCATAAAGTCCACCGGCAACGAAATAATTGAAGTTGTAGTCCTCGCCGATAAAATCTCTGAAATATCTGTATGTGTTGTCAGTAAATCCTTCCACACTCGGAGCCTGTCCATTTGAAACAATAAACTTTTCCATACCGTCATACATAACAGATTTTACCATTTCCGGATTTTTTTCCGATATACCATAGAGATATCTTGCAACAGCAATTGCTTCCTGTTCGTTGATATTTTCCTCAACATACTCCATTTTTATCGGAATTCCGCTGACAGTCGGAGTAAGAAGCACAACTGTTGCCGGCATATCCTCCGGAGAAACATTTGCGTTGTCATCAATATCTCCGACCATATTTTTATGATTGTGCTCATCCGAGGAAGAATCCTTTTTTCCGCACGAAACAGAAGCCATAAGCATTGCCGAAGCCGCCGCAAGTGCAGAAATTCTCATAAGGAAATTCTTTTTCATAACCGTTCCTCCTTAACCGAATGTGTAGTATTTACCGTCTTTTTCAGCAAAAAGGATATAGAAACTGCTTACAAGGAGCGACTCATTGCCGTCTGTATCCTTTGCCATAACGCTGAAAGTCATATAGCGCAGATTATCGCTGTCAGCCTTTACGGATGTCTTGTAGTCGTTTCCGAAGAATTCATTCAGATTGTCAAGGAACTCATCTGCTCCGACTTCCTCAGACTCGATTTCAAGAGGAGGCTCGACCTTGATTCTTGTGATTTCAAAGCTTCCGCCCATATTTTCGTTAAGACTGTCACACTGAGACTTGAATGATTGTTCAAGACCGTAGCCGTAATCAGCCTGAAGCTTCTTTTCCATAGTATCTATATAGCTTGGAAAGATATATTTTTTATATTCGTTGAAATCGCCATTCTGAAAGCTGAGGAAATAGTTTTCAAGAGTGGAAACAATTTCCTTAGGATACTCAGCGTCCTCGTAATAGAGCTTTATGCCTTTATCACTGATTCGGTATGCACCGAGTTCGTATTCCTGAGTGCCTTCATCGGGATATATAAGCTCACCTGTACCGGCAGACTGTGTAGTTTCAGTCACAGAGCTGTCTTTCACCTCGTCAGAGGATGAACTGTCTTTTTTCTTGCCGCAGCCCGCAAAAGAGCCGGCGCAGAGTACTGCTGATAATATCAGCGAAAATATTGCAGATTTTTTCATAATATCGCCTCCGATATTATTTTACACTATATTTGTGATAATTGCAAGAGGAAAGCACGAAAAAGTATGTGTAAAATAAATATGGGCATTGTAGGGTGCGATGCCCACGCAGGAAAATTACGTTCATTACGGTTTCATCGGGAATTATATGGGACGTCGAGACACCGTCCCATACAGATGGCTATTTTACGTTTTATGAATTAAGGGGCGAACCCATGTGTTCGCCCCTTATAATTAACGTTTAAATTTTCTATCGTATGCGATAGCAGACTACCTGTCCGCACAGAGGAATGTGCGGCAGCACATGGGAACGTGTTTCGGGGGCACCGCTGGTTCATTATAAAAGTGTCCGGCATATAATTCGTCCCTACGAGCGAATGGCAAGTATCGCTTTGTACAGAGGAATGTGCGGCAGCACATGGGAACGTGTTTCGGGGGCACCGCTGGTGCCTATTTTTTTGCGTTTCCTCTGATTTTAGCTCTCTGTGTATTGCTGAGAACTCTCTTTCTGATTCTCAGTGACTCAGGAGTTACTTCAAGAAGCTCGTCGTCAGCAAGGAATTCAAGAGAATCCTCAAGGCTGAGAACTCTGTGCGGAACAAGACGGAGAGCGTCATCGCTACCGCTTGCACGGGTATTTGTAAGGTGCTTTTTCTTGCAGACATTTACAACGAGGTCGTCTGTCTTGGGAGAAGCACCAACGACCATTCCCTCATAAACAGGAACTCCAGCCGGAATAAAGAGCTGACCTCTTTCCTGTGCGTTGTAAAGACCGTAAGTTACAGCCTCGCCTGTTTCGTGGGAAACAAGAGAACCTGTGTTTCTGCGGTCAATATCACCCTTGTAAGGCTCATATCCCTCAAAGACGTGGCTCATGATGCCCTCGCCCTTTGTATCTGTAAGGAACTCGCTCTTGTAGCCGAAAAGACCTCTTGCCGGCACAAGGAATTCAATACGCATACGGCTTCCCTGAGGATGCATGGAAACGAGTTCGCCCTTACGGCTTCCCATTTTTTCCATAACGGAACCAACGCTTTCCTCGGGAACGTCAATAACAAGGCGCTCGATAGGTTCAAGCTTTCTGCCGTCCTCGTCCTCTTTGAAAAGAACTCTCGGAGTAGAAACAGCAAGCTCATAGCCTTCACGGCGCATATTTTCGATAAGAATGGACAGATGCATTTCTCCACGTCCGGAAACACGGAATGAATCAGTGCTTTCTGTTTCCTGAACACGGAGTGAGACATCCTTGAGAAGCTCACGGAAAAGTCTCTCACGGAGCTGACGTGATGTCACGAACTTGCCCTCACGTCCGGCGAAGGGGCTGTCGTTTACGGAGAAAGTCATTTCAACAGTAGGCTCACTGATTTTAACGAAAGGCAGAGCCTCGGGAGCTTCAACAGCACAGATAGTATCGCCGATAGTGATGCCCTCGATACCGGAAATCCACACGATATCGCCGACAGAAGCTTCCTGAACGGGAACACGGTTAAGTCCCTGAATCTGGAGAAGTGAAACTATCTTGGAATTGTAATTCTTCTTGGACTCGGTGTAATCGCAGACAGTAATCTGCTGATTTACCTTGATATTACCTCTCACGATACGTCCTACGCCGATTCTGCCGACATATTCGTTGTAGTCGATAGAGGAAATAAGCATCTGGAGCGGCTCATTTTCTTCGCCCTTAGGAGGCTCGATATAGTCGATGATAGTATCGAAAAGCGGCTTGAGATCTGTACCGGCTTCGTACTGGCTGAGAGAAGCAGTACCGCTTCTGCCGGAGCAGAAAAGGATAGGTGATTCAAGCTGAGCGTCATTAGCGTCGAGGTCGAGAAGAAGTTCAAGAACCTCATCGCCGATCTCATCAAGACGAGCGTCAGGACGGTCGATCTTGTTTACAACAACAATAACCTTGTGTCCCATTTCGAGAGCCTTTGAAAGCACAAAACGAGTCTGCGGCATAGGACCTTCTGCTGCGTCAACGAGAAGCAGAACGCCGTCAACCATTTCGAGAACACGTTCAACCTCGCCGCCGAAATCAGCATGTCCGGGAGTGTCAATGATATTGATTTTGATACCGTTATAGCAAACGGAAGTATTTTTCGCAAGGATAGTGATACCACGCTCACGCTCTATATCATTGGAGTCCATTACACGCTCAGCGATTTCCTGATTTTCACGGAATACGCCGCCCTGTTTAAGCATTTCGTCAACGAGGGTAGTCTTTCCGTGGTCAACGTGGGCGATAATGGCAATGTTTCTTAAATCTTCTCTGATCATTTTTATTCCTCCTGTAGCCTCCGGATTCGTGATGTTGATACAAAAACAATATTTTTTCTGCACAATGCAGGTTTATTTCCGTGCAACACTTCTTTTTTTCCGGACATAAAAAAGTCCTTGCAGTAAATCGCAAGGCTTCAGAATCAAAAAAACCGCTCATGAAATGAAGCGGAGAACGAAAGATGATGTTGTGAAAATGTGGTGGGAGAGGATGGATTCGAACCATCGAAGCTGAAAAGCAACAGATTTACAGTCTGCCCCCTTTGGCCACTCGGGAACTCTCCCTTAACATATTCAGAACTTTTACCGGCTTGTACCGATAAAAATGGAGCTGGTGGACGGACTCGAACCCCCGACCTGCTGATTACAAATCAGCTGCTCTACCAACTGAGCTACACCAGCGCTTAGTACTTTAATATTATATCACACTTTTTTGAGTTTGTCAAGTACTTTTTTGAATTTTTTCAAAAAATTTTTTTGGTCGAGGCGACAGGACTTGAACCTGCGGCATCTTGCTCCCAAAGCAAGCACTCTACCAAACTGAGCTACGCCTCGACGCACCCTTTTGTGTGACTGTCCGTGTCAGACAGCTTTTATATTATATCAGCATATCAATCATTTGTCAATAGCATTTTTTGCACTTTGTAGACTTACACAAAATTACGTCGGATTTGTGTATATTATGCATAAGATGTAGTGCAAAAAATAAAAAGGGAGGGTGATTTCCCTCCCCAAAAATCCGGAATTAGTCCTTGATTTCGTCAGTAGCTTCTTCGATTGCTTCCTCAACTGCTTCAACAGCTTCCTCAGCAGCCTCTGCTACTTCTTCAGCAGCGTCCTCAGCAGCTTCTTCAGCGTCGTCTATGATCTCGAGGTCGATATCATCTTCGCCAATTGTGAAGTCATCATCAAATTCATCATAATCTGCGTCGTTGTTATTTCCCTTGAGTGCCTTTACTGCAGCGTAGCCAGCAGCAGCTGCACCAGCAGCTAAAACTGCAAATAATAATTTATTCATTTTAATTTCCTCTTTTCTCCGCAAGAAGTAGAATTTCACCGCATCCCTTGCGAACGGATCACGGTGGATTTCAGGCAGACCGTTTCACGGCTTGCCATGAAGATTAGCTTCACCGGACATTAATTCTGTCCACAATATATTATAACATACTCTTTTTGAAATTTCAACCTTTTACATATTATTTGTTAAAAACATCAAAATTGAGAGCCCTGTTATTGGTGCAGTTTCACAACGAAGTATTCTTTTTCCGAGCCATACACGTTCCGTTCCGGCATCAACTGCCATCCTGACTTCATCGGCATCGAATCCGCCCTCGCTTCCGATAACAAGACCGATATTCTTTGCGCCGAAAAAATCAACCTCTCCGAAAGGCTTTCCGCCCTCAGCCTCGTAGAACATGATTGTCTTGTCGAGACCGCTCATCATTTCGAGTGCCTTTTTATAGGAAACTATCGGCGTGACCTCCGGAATTATTCCTCTGCCGGACTGCTTTGCCGCTTCCTCAGCGATTTTCGTGAGTCTTTTCAGTTTTTTCTCGAAATCACGGCTGTCCGGACGTGAAATGCACCTTCTTGTGAGCACGGGAACTATCCTTGAAACGCCAAGCTCCACGCTTTTCTGTATGATAAATTCTAGCTTGTCAAGCTTAGGGACAGCCTGAAAAAGCGTCACGTTGATATCAGGTTCCGCCATACATGGATGCTTTTCTATAAGGTCAAGATACACGCAGTCGCCTGTTATCGAGGAAATCTCGCAGTCGTAGTCGATTCCGCCGCAGCAAAGTGTAAGCTGTTCGCCGGGCTTCATTCTCAGAGAAAATCCGACATGATGCGCATCTGCACCCGTAAGACAGAGGTTGTCCTCATTAATTTCATCCTTAAAAAATCTCGGCATATCCGCCCTCCTTTTCCGAATTTTCCCACAAATCCAGTATATCAGATTTCACCTGTGATGTCAAGCAGAACGGACAGCTCGAATTTACAGAAATTTTGCCGATATATATTGCATTCTGACGTTTTTTGTGATATAATAAATCGTCATGATTTTTGTCGTGATAATACACGAAAAAAGGAACTGATGCAATGGAAAATATTATCAGTCTTAAAGACATTATTCTTGATTTTGAGGACAACAGCAGAGTTCTCAAAAATATAAGCCTCGACATAAAGGACAAGGAATTCGTGACATTCCTCGGTCCGTCCGGATGCGGAAAAACTACCACTCTCCGTATTATTGCCGGATTTCTGGAGCCTACCTCCGGCGACGTTTTCTTCGACGGTCAGCGTATAAACGGCGTTCCTCCCCACAAAAGAAACGTGAATACCGTTTTCCAGAGATACGCTCTTTTTCCGCACCTCAACGTCTATGAGAACATCGCTTTCGGTCTCCGTGTGAAGAAAGTTCCTGAAAAAGAGATACTTTCCCGTGTCGGAGAAGTTCTCGAGCTTGTAAACCTCAAGGGCTTTGAAAAGCGTTCTGTACACCGTCTTTCCGGCGGACAGCAGCAGCGTGTGGCTATTGCCCGTGCTCTTGTAAACCGTCCGAAGGTGCTTCTTCTCGACGAGCCTCTCGGCGCTCTCGACCTCAAGCTCCGTAAGGAAATGCAAATCGAACTCCGCCGCATTCAGCAGGAGCTTGAACTCACTTTCGTATATGTCACCCACGATCAGGAGGAGGCTCTCACCATGAGCGACAGCATCGTGGTCATGAATAACGGTTATATCCAGCAGATAGGCACTCCGACTGATATCTACAACGAGCCTGTAAACGCCTTCGTTGCTGACTTTATCGGCGAAAGCAACATCATCAACGGCTGTATGCCGGAGGACTGCGTTGTGGAATTTGCCGGCAGACGCTTCGAGTGCGTGGACAAGGGATTCGATCCCAACGAAACTGTTGATGTCGTTATCCGTCCGGAGGATGTACAGGTCATTCCGGCTGAAAAAGCACGTCTTACCGGTATTGTTGAATCAGTTGTATTCAAGGGCGTTCACTACGAAATGATCGTTGACGGCGTGGATCACAAGTGGATAATCCACTCAACAAAGGCTGAACCTGTTGGAACTATGATAGGTATGGCTTTTGATCCGTATGATATCCACATCATGAAGAAAACTCCGGAGGTGCAGGAATGAAACTGAAATATTTCTCTGCGCCATACCTCGTATGGATGGTAGTTTTCATCCTTGTTCCGCTTGTGATGATAGGCTATTTTGCATTCACCACTGACGGCGGAGACTTCACTATACAGAATGTTTCCGATGTAGGACAATACGCCAACATCTTCGTGCGCTCGATATGGCTGTCGCTCATTGCAACGGTTATATGCCTTGTTATCGCCTATCCCGTGGCTTTCATCCTTTCGAGAATGGACAAGCACAAGCAGGGAACTATGCTGATGATAGTCATGCTTCCCATGTGGATGAACTTCCTTCTCCGTACATACGCATGGATGACGCTTCTCGGCAATAACGGAATCATCAACAACATCCTCGGAGCAGTAGGACTTGGTCCGTTCCAGATGATAAATACCTCCGGCGCTGTTGTTCTCGGAATGGTTTACAACTATCTGCCGTTCATGATACTTCCGCTGTACTCCGTTATGGTAAAGATAGACAAATCACTGCTGGAAGCCGCTTCCGACCTCGGTTGCAGTTCAGCTTCCACGCTTTTCCGTGTAGTCGTTCCGCTCAGTATGCCAGGAATCACATCCGGTATAACTATGGTTTTCGTTCCGGCTATCTCAACATTCATCATTTCAAGAATGCTCGGCGGCGGCTCGAATCTCCTCATCGGCGACCTCATTGAGATGCAGTTCCTCGGAAATGCCTATAATCCGCACTTAGGAGCGGCTATTTCCCTCGTTCTCATGGTTATAATCCTCGTTATCATGACCGTCATGAATCAGTTTGATCCTGACGATCAGGTACTTATTTAAGGAGGTGCAGCGTTGAAAAAACTCGGAAAAATTTATCTTGCACTCGTACTGTTTTTCCTCTATGTGCCTATTTTTGTACTGATAGTATTTTCATTCAACGAGACAAAAAGCAGTTCGGTTTTCAGCGGCTTCACCCTTGACTGGTACAAAAGACTGTTCAACAACCGCATAATTATCTCGTCCCTTGTGAATACAGTTATCATCGCCGTTGCCGCCAGCATAATTTCCACCATTCTCGGAACTCTTGCGGCTATCGGTATTAACAGCATGAAGCGTGTTCCCAAAACCGTTGTCATGAACGTGACAAATATGCCTATCATCAATCCCGAAATCGTTACCGGTGTTTCGCTGATGCTTCTGTTCAGCTTCTTTGCCGCAAGAATGACGCTCGAATTCGGCTTTGTTACGCTTCTTATAGCTCATATCACATTTGATGTACCTTATGTTATCCTCAGCGTTATGCCGAAATTCCGCCAGATGGATCCACATCTCTACGAAGCGGCACAGGATCTCGGATGCAGTCCGTTAAAGGCATTCCGCAAGGTTGTTCTGCCGGAAATCATGCCCGGCGTTGTCAGCGGATTCCTCATGTCCTTCACCTACTCGCTGGACGACTTCGTAATCAGCTACTTTACAACAGGCTCGACCTCGCAGACGCTTCCTATTACAATTTACTCCATGACAAGAAGAAAGGTTTCGCCTGAGATCAATGCTCTTTCCACACTTATATTCCTTGTGGTATTCATTGTACTTATCGTCAAGAACGTTATTGAGAGCAAGGCTGCCAGAAAACGCATGAGCGGAGGTGGCTTCTGATGAAAAGAAAATTTGCTTTCCTTGCGGCGCTTATGATGTCTCTTACCATGACTGCCGGATGCGCCTCTGACAGTGACAGCGACGAGGAAGAAGACGGCTCTGGGCAGACTCTCACCATTGAGGACAAGGATTACTACAAACGCTTCAAAGGCGATGATATTTCGATAAACGTCTACAACTGGGGCGAGTATATTTCCACCGGCGCAGACGAGGGAACTCTCGACGTAAACGCTGAATTCGAAAAGCTTACGGGAATCAAAGTCAACTACACAAACTACGCCACCAACGAGGAGCTTTATGCCAAGCTCAAAGGCGGCGGAACAACCTATGATGTAATTATCCCGTCAGACTATATGATAAGCAAGATGATAAAGGAAAAGCTCATTCAGCCTCTTGATATGGAAAACATCCCCAACTTCAGATACATCATGGATAACTACCGCAATCTTGCCTATGATCCGGAAAATGCCTATTCTGTGCCTTATACATGGGGTACAGTAGGTATAATCTACAATGCCGAGGAAATCGACATTCCCCGTGAGGAAATTGACTGGGATATCCTCTGGAACAAGGAGTATAAAGATCAGATACTGATGTTCGATAATCCCCGTGACGCATTTGCTATCGCTGAAATCATGCTCGGATATTCGCTTAACACCGAAGATCCGGCAGAACTTAAAGCGGCAGCTGAAAAGCTCCGTGAGCAGAAGGATGTCGTACAGGCTTACGTTATGGACGAGGTTTTTGACAAAATGGCAGCCGGAGAAGCACTCCTTGCGCCCTACTATGCCGGCGACGCCCTGACAATCCTTGAGGACAACGAGGATCTTGACTTTGCCGTTCCGAAAAGCGGTACAAATCTCTTTGTGGATGCGATGTGTATTCCCACATCAGCCAAACAGAAAGAAGCCGCTGAAATGTACATAAACTTCATGTGCGAGCCTGATATCGCCTTTGCAAACATTGACTATATCTGCTATTCTACGCCGCACAGCGCCGCTTTTGATATGCTTGACGAGGAGGTTCAGAACGATCCGGTTTCCTATCCGGACAGCGAATTCATCGCCAACAAGACTACCGTTTTCGTAAATCTTTCCGATGACGCAAACGAAATGATGAGCCAGCTGTGGACGGAAATGAAATCCGAGACAGCAAATACATGGTTCGTGCCGATATTCCTTGTAGTATGTATACTTATCA
>JAFXEJ010000158.1 GCA_017513795.1 Ruminococcus sp. | reverse complement strand
CCTATGATCGCTATCGGGTGCAGTTTCTTGAAAGCAAGCACTGCACCAATAACGAATATTGCAAGTGATAACCAAAAGCCAGCACCTGAAAAAACAGTGGTCTGTAAACCGTTTGGAAAGAAAACCGTCATTCCCACAGACAGGAATGCTGCACCGATAAGCCCTATCACAGCAGGACGCAGACCGTACATCACACCATCAACAGCACGGCTCTTGCGGAACTTTTCATAAAACTTCGCTACGATCAGGATAATCACAAAGGACGGCAGAACTACTCCGAGTGTTGCACAAACAGCACCAAGCACTCCGCCGGTGCGGATGCCGACGAATGTAGCCATATTGATCGCCAGCGGCCCAGGTGTGCTTTCACTTACAGCAATAAAATCCACGACCTCCGCCTGCGTAAGCCAGCCGTGACGCTCGACTTCGCTCTGTATCAGAGGAAGCATTGCATATCCGCCGCCGAACGTAAACGCACCGATCTTCATAAAGGTCAGGAACAATTCAAGATTCTTATTCACAATATCACTCCTACAGAAAAATTATACCAAATGAATTAATATCCGTCAATATCCGGAAATGCAGAATTATACTTGACATAAGTCAATAAATATGTTATAATCGACATAAGTCAGAAAGGAGATGCTATTATGCCAAGACCTCAGAAATCACGCCGTATCTGTTGTTATCCCGATTACTGGAGCTTTGCGCCCGATCAGGATAAAGCAAACGATACTGTCGTTATGTCGCTTGACGAGTTTGAAACGATACGTCTGATAGATTATCAGTCAAAGACGCAGGAACAATGCGCTCAGGAGATGAACGTGGCGAGAACGACTGTCACGGCAATCTATGATACCGCAAGAAAAAAACTTGCTCAGGCTTTGGTCGAGGGCAGACGCATCGTCATTTCAGGCGGAAATTATACTCTTGATAACACGATCTCGGAGAAGATTGCACGGAAAGGAAGCACAATTATGAGAATCGCAGTAACCTATGAAAACGGACAGATTTTTCAGCACTTCGGCAGAACAGAGCAGTTTAAGCTCTATGACGTTGCTGACGGCAAGGTCATCAACGAGCAGGTAGTTGGAACAATGGGCGCAGGACATGGTGCGCTTGCAGGATTCCTGAAAAACGCTCAGGCTGACGTTCTTATCTGCGGAGGTATCGGCGGCGGAGCTCAGATGGCTATGCAGGAGGCAGGTATCGCTCTTTACGGCGGTAATATAGGCAGCGCCGATGAAGCTGTGGCAGCTTTCCTTGCACAGACTCTTGAACAGAACGAGAATCCTACCTGTGACCACCATGCTCACGAGCAAGGTGAGGAACATTCCTGCGGAGATCACGGCTGTGGAAGCCACTCCTGCGGTAACCACTGATGAAGATCATCACACTTGTAGAGAACACCTGCGGAGCTGAAAACTGTATCGCAGAGCATGGACTCAGCATCTATATCGAAACAGAAAAGCACAAACTGCTGCTTGATACAGGGCAGACCGACGCAGTTGTAAAAAATGCTGAAGCTCTTGGCATAGACCTCTCCACAGTAGATACGGTGGTACTCAGTCATGGTCACTACGACCACTCGGGAGGTATTCTGCCATTCTCGCAGATAAACCATACCGCACAGATAATCATGCAGAAGTCGGCTGCCGAGCCCCACTACAACGGAGAACGCTACATCGGAATTGATACAGATATCCTTAAACTGCCGAACATTCAGCTCATAGACGGCGATATGGAACTTGATGACGAGCTGTTCCTGTTCAGCGGTATTACAGGCAGACGTTGCTATCCACAGGGGAACAAAAAGCTGTCCTGCATAAAAAACGGCGAAAAGGTCTGTGACGATTTCTGTCACGAGCAATGCCTTGTCATCACTCAAAATGGCAAACGCTGGCTTCTGTCAGGCTGCGCTCATAACGGCATACTCAATATCCTTGACAGATACAAGGAACTGTTTGACAGCTATCCCGACTATGTTATCACAGGATTCCACATGATGAAGCGTGAGGGCGAGCATACCGAGGAAGAAAAAGCTGTTATCATTCAGACATCGCAGGAGCTTTCACAGCTTGATACCGTATTTTACAGCGGACATTGCACGGGCATTCCTGCATTCGAGATGATGAAAGATATAATGAGAGATAAGCTCATTGCTTTGCACAGCGGAGAAGAAATACTATAACAAAAGAGCTCTCACAGCCGAAACTGTGAGAGCTCTTTTTGTTTATTCAGATAAACACATTAACGTGAATATCACGCCAACTTAGTATCCTACGCTTCGTAGACTTTGCGTAAAGGTATTCTTTAGCATCGTCCAGATTCAGCGTAAAATAGCCGATCTGAGTATATTTTGGAATTACTTTCCTTCGTTGATTGCAGCCTGTGTAGTAACCAGTGAAAAATGAAGTATCAACAGTAATTGTCTGCAATATTTTTCCTACACTTTTCCTACATTCACAAAAGATCTTATGCAGAATCCTTCACTGTCACTCAGACAAAAATCCTCGAAAAATCGAAGAAAATCAGGAACTTGATAAAGTGACCTGAACTGTAGGATACCCATACTTATAGGCTTGTGGTCCCGAAGATCGTGGGTTCGAATCCCATCTCCCACCCCAGCGCCGAGCGGGCGCACGCAGTATCGCGTCTCAGTATGCTGAGATGCGATTTTTTTAGCCGCGCATAAATTTTTTCAGAATATACAGCAAAAAAAACAGGCGCTTTCGAGAAATCGGAAGTGCTTTTTTCGTTAATTTTCTAAGATTTTTTCTAATATAAAAGCTTTCTAATATAAATGTCCCCGCAGCTGTGGGGAATTTCTGTATCTTATTTTAATCCCATCCATCATATTTCATGCTTACCCACTTAGTATTCTGACGTTTTCCGGGCTTTTTCCCTTTCAGCAGGAAATATTGCAGTACTGCCTCCAGTACCTGCATATTACGGCAAAGCATATATTCAGGATATTCACCGGAATAAAGCTGAACCTTTTTTCGAGAAGTCGCTCCGCTTCGGTAACTCTGGTAACCGCCACATTGCGAAGTGCCTGCATCATAGTTGATAATACAGCAACCGTCTCCAAACAGTACACTGATCATATTAAGCGCTCTGTGTCTTATCCATACCTCTGCAAGCTGCTGAGAAGATATCCCTTCTTTGATCTCTGTGATCAGATCGTTACACAGTTTTTCATCAATCTCAGGTAAAATCCGAACATCTGCACTGCCATTGTGCATTACAAAACGAACGATATTTTTGCCTTCGGGCAGATCTTCAATTGGCATAAAATTACTCATCTCAATCTTTTCATTTGTGTTATCTGAGATCTTGTAAATATACAGATATAGCTGCGGATACGGTGTGTCTAAGCGATCATTTTCAGGAATGCTGACAGCTTCGTATTCTTCCAGTTCTGTTACAGCCTCTTTGCAGCGCTGTGCATCTTCTTTCCGTATATCTATGCAAAAAAATGTATTTGAAGCAAAAATATTAATACCATGTGCTGTCAGGCTCTGTACGGGATTTGAGGTAATTCCAACATAACATTGTCCTTCAATAACAAGAATAACTGGTGAAGTTATTGGCTTTGAATTCTGTACATCCTCTGCCGTTTCATACTCATATCTTTCCTTTTCAAGTTCAATGCTAAGCTGTCTCCTAACATAAGAAACCACTTTTTCAACGCTATTTTCGTAATAATTTCCACAGTCTCTGAATATCATATTAATTCCTCCCGTTTGC
Source organism: Ruminococcus sp. (assembly GCA_017513795.1). Classification (GTDB taxonomy): domain Bacteria; phylum Bacillota; class Clostridia; order Oscillospirales; family Ruminococcaceae; genus Ruminococcus. Next base: position 17,992 of record JAFXEJ010000158.1, on the reverse strand, counting down.
TTTGTGAAACAAAAATTCATTTACCTCTTACTATCCATATTATACACTTCATTATCGCCCAAAGTCAAGGGCAGCTCTGGTATGTGTAAAATAAATATGGACATTATATGGTGCGATGCCCACATCGCACCATAAACATATTACATTCATAACGGGCGGATGTAGGCATCCGCCTCTACATAAGAAATAAAACAAAAAATATGTTTGCCTACGAAAATTTTTTCACATACGCAGTTCTGTGCAAAGAATGTAGTACCGTATCCGAGTGTGCAACCGTTTCAGGAAATTATTTTATTTTCCAGGGCGAACACACGGGTTCTTCACTATATTGATATATGTAAAAATAGACGATTTGTACGCTGATACTTATTCAGTTGACATCATCATTTTTGTATAGTAAAATAAATAATACAGAAATAAACCACAAATGATATAGAAATGACACATCTCTCTGATATAATATAGTCAAAGAGCAAAGGAGTGACGGTACAATGAAAATACTTCTCATCGAGGATGATATTCAGATATGCGAAGTAACAAGAAAATATTTCACTAACAAGGGCGCTGAGATGACCGTAGTCAATGATGGTGCAGAAGCTATGGATATCGCAGAAAAAGGACTTGAGGGATATTCTCTTGTACTGCTTGATATTATGCTTCCGGGGGCAGACGGATTTACCATTTGCCGGAGCATAAGACGTCACAGTGACATACCTGTTATTTTCATTACTGCAAGAGGTCACGAGGAGGATATACTTCATGGCTATGAGCTCGGCTGTGATGATTATATTGTAAAGCCTTTTCTTCTTTCTGCTCTGTTTGCAAAGTGTTCTGCCATGATAAAGCGTGCGGAGGGAAATCCCGACAGCATAATTTCGTGCGGAGCAATAAAGCTTGATACCCGAAAGCTCATCTGTATCGTTGACGGCAGCGAAACAGAGCTTACACCCAAGGAATTTTCACTGCTCAGCTATCTTATGAGACATCAGGGCTGGATAGTCGATCGAGATACGCTTCTTAATAAAGTGTGGGGTGACGACTTTTTCGGCATTGACCGTGTTGTTGACAATACCATAAAGCGTCTGAGAAAAAAGCTCGGAAGTGCCGGAAGTCAGATACACACTTCCATAGGGCGGGGGTATAAGCTTACCGAAACATAAAGGAGATAATGTCATGAAAAAGAAATTTAAAAAAATGAAGCGTGAAAAGCTTCCGAAACTGCTGATAAAATCGTTTTCCATTGCGATTATTGTGTGTATGATCTTTTCATTCTGCTTCTGGCTGACGCTCACACTTGAAGCAGAAGATCAGATTGAAAGCGACATACAAAACAACACTTATATTATCAAGGATTTCATAGATAAGCTTGAAACAACAGAAGATATAAAGGATAAATCAGCAGAGCTTAACGCTAAGCTGCCAATGAACACATATTACGATATAGAATTCAAGAATATTCACAGCAGCTCACCTTTTATCATATCTTCGAATAATTCTACGGACTGCCATGCGATATCTGTAATAGTTGATAAGAACGGCAATATAACTGCAACCAACCGACTCAAGCTTACGACAGTTATTAAATTTGGCAAGAACGATCCGGAAAACGGTATATTTGTATGTGACGAAACAGCTTTTGACTATCCGGAAGTAAAGCAGCTTTACAGCGATTACAGAAGGCTTCGTGAAAAAGATTATTCTGAGGAAAAAATCATCGGTGTTGAATTTGAAAGCATATATGTAAACAAGAACGACAACACCTTCATTCCTCACAAGGGAAAAATCAAGCTTTTAAAAGGAAATCCGGAAAACGATCACTTCGATGCAAAGGTATTGGAAACAAAAGAAATTGACATAACCATAGATGATGATAAATTTGAGCTTATCGAGGTAACAAACGATTCTTCCGAGAATTTCCCGGTATGCAGATTGAGTGGATTCCGTGGAGAAGAACAGGAATTAATCGATAGATTCAAGAATAATTATGTATTCAAGAATGCAAACTCTCTTACAGGTCATTACAGTGACAATGATATTGGCAAGGAATATTATTGGGCAGAACGAATCTTTACTGTATATATCGACAAACAGCCGCATACCGTATATCTTATATACATGGTAAATTACAGAACAGACACATTTATAAGGTATTATCTGAGCTGTATCGCCTTGTTCAGCCTTCTGGTGCTGGGAATAACAGCTCTTTACTGCTGGAGAAAGAATATCATCAACAAAACGAAGTACGCTATGGAAGATTATCAGCGTGATCTGACAAATCACCTTGCACATGATATAAAAACTCCGCTTATGGCTATCGGAGGATATACAGAAAACATCATGGAGGGACAGCTTTCAGATGAGGAGCAGAAAGAATATCTCAGTGCTATTCTTAAAAATATTGAATTTACAGATTCTATAATAAATCGTACCTTGTTACTGAACCGCCTTGACAATAGCTCTGAAATGAAATCCGAAAAAATAAGCGTTGAAAAGGCTGTAAGTGATGCAATAAGCAAGTATAAACCTATGTTTGAGGAAAAGAATATCAGAATCACGACAGAAGGCAGCGCAGAAGTAAAGGCAGACCGTACCTCCTTTGAAAAGATAGTCGAAAATCTTGTTTCAAATGCCGTGAAATATACTCCGGAAAACGGAACGGTTAAAATTACCGCAGACAAAAAACAACTGATTGTAAGCAATACTGTCAAGGAAAAAATTGATACAAAGGAACTTAAAACTCCTTTTGTACGGGGAGACAAATCACGAAGCAATACGGACGGATGCGGTCTTGGCTTGTCAATAGCAGAACGTGCAGCTGCTGTAAATGGCTTTAAATTGAACGTTTCCTGTACCGATGCAGAATTTAAGACGGTAATTAAATTCTGATCCATAATCAAAATAAAATTTCTCCGGTGATATCTTATCCCTCTCGCAGCAGCGAGAGGGATTTTTGCAAAATAACAGAAAACAAATTCATTAAAAGGGGTTGTCAATCGGCTGAAAATTTGTTATAATGTAAATATAAATGCAATATTCAAGTTTAATTTATTCGGAGGTGCGTTATGAGTTCTGACCCTTACGGGAGTTTAAAAAATCGAATCCCTTAATCCGGCGGATGCTCATGCTCTCTGACTTTCGCCGGAAATTCTGGTGAAAGGAGCACTTATGCAGATGTTCTGCATAAGTAATATTGTGTTATGATCAGCTTTTATTCAACGCAGAACGGCACGCTTGTCAGGCAGGATGAACCTACTGCCGGCTGCTGGATTTCCGTTGTAAACCCGACCTCTCAGGAGGTTGCTGAGCTTATAGATACCTATGGGCTTGACAGCGGATTTGTCAAATCCTCACTCGACGAGGAGGAATCATCCCGTATCGAGCGAGAGGACGACCAGACTCTTATAATCATCGACACACCTGTTTCTACGGTGGACGACGATAAGACACGAAATTTCTATACTCAGCCAATGGGTATAATCATCACAAACGAGTATGTTTTTACAATTTCGCTCCATGAGATACAGATCATCAAGGAAGCGTCACACGGCAGAATAAGAAATATGCAGACGAATTTCAGAACAAGGTTTGTTCTTCAGCTTCTTCTGAGAATCGCCGCACTGTTTCTCCTTTACCTGAAACAGATAGATAAGATTTCATCTGCCGCCGAAATGGAGCTTCACGGAGCAATGAAAAACGAGCTTCTCATGCAGCTTCTTGCGCTGGAGAAGTCACTCGTTTACTTTTCCACATCACTTAAAGCGAATGAGGCAACTATCGAGAAAATTTTCCGTGGACGAGTTATAAAGCTGTACGATGAGGATCAGGATCTTATCGAGGATGTTCTCATCGAGATGAAACAGGCAATCGAAATGTCAAGCATCTACACGGAGATTCTTTCCGGCATGATGGACGGATTTTCCTCGATAATTTCAAATAATCTGAATATCGTCATGTGGCGACTGACTATCATTACGATAATTTTACAGATCCCGAATATCATCTTTGCCTTTTATGGTATAAATACGGTGGATCTTCCGCTGCCGTATACATGGTTTGCAATCACGCTGGCGGTCTGCCTTACGGGGATTACAGCTTTTGTTCTGATGAAATGGAAGAAAAAATAGGAATATAGTTAGTTGGCGGAGCAATACTAAGGGGCGGACGTTGGTTCGCCCTGTTTTTTGTAGGAATATACGGTAAATATCTGCACATAATAATCCCTGAAAGAAAGGGGAATAGTTATGGAAAATATGCGTATAATTCCCGATTTGAAGCAGAATATAGAAAAAATCAGAGAGCTGTCCGGAAATTCCTCCGACATTCTTGTAAACGAATTCTATGCCGGAGGGATTCACTGTGCGCTTCTTTGCTGTGAGGGAATGCTGTCTGTCTCGATAATCACGGAACTTGTTCTTGAACCAATAACGCACATTCCGCAGAAAAAGGATGTCCGGACGCTTTTTCAGCATATACAGGACAATCTTCTGCTTTCGACGGACAGACCGACAGCACAGGAATACAAAACGCTGTTCAGGCTGCTTCATTCCGGATTTGCTGTACTTCTCGGTGACGGCATGGATATTGCGCTTGCTTTCGGCGTACAGGGATATTTCTCACGAGGAATACAGGAACCCTCCGGCGAGGGAAATATCATGGGTGCACATGAGGGATTTACCGAGAATGTCAGAACGAATATGTCACAGATTCGCCGCCGAATGAAAACTCCGCAGCTTGTCATGGAGCTTTTTGTAAAGGGAGAAAAGAGCAGAACTGATATGTGTCTTTGCTACATGAAGGACAGAGTTCCGGCGGAGCTTATGAAAAAGATACGCAGTTCGCTTGATGATATCGAACTTGAAAGCATCCTTTCGACAGGCTATATACAGCCGTTTGTTGAAAGTGACCGCTTCGAGCTGTTCAGCTCTACAGGAACGACTGAGCGTCCGGATGTACTTTGCTCCAAGCTGATTGAAGGACGTGTGGCGATACTCATAGACGGAGTGCCGTTTGCGATAGTGATTCCTAAGCTGTTCTGCGAGAGCTTCCAGACGCTTGACGATTACTCGTTCAAGCCCTATTATTCGACATTCATACGCTGGATAAAATACGGAGCATTTGTCATATCAATACTTCTTCCGGCAGTATATGCGGCGATAGTCATGTATCATCCGGAGCTTCTCAACAGCACACTGCTCATGCTTCTTGTGGAATCCGAGAAAAAAGCTCCGCTTTCGATAGTAACGGAGGTAATGGGCGTATTGCTGATGTATGAGGTCATCCGTGAAGCCGGAATTCGTCTGCCTAAGCCGGTAGGAGGAGCAGTAAGCATTGTCAGCGGACTCATAATAGGTGACGCCGCTGTAAATTCCGGACTGATAAGCACTCCTCTGCTCACCATAACGGCTCTTGCGGTGATAAGCGGGTTTGTCGTTCCGGAACTCAATGCCCCGACTACGGTTCTGCGGTTTGTATTTTTAGCCGCCGCCGGACTTTTCGGTCTTTTCGGAATAAGTCTGCTTGCCTGTGCGGTACTTGTGAATATCTGCGCAACAGAGGATTACGGATTTCCCTATACAGCGCCGCTTTCACCGTTTACGGGTAAAGGTCTCGGCGATACGGCAGTAAGGTCGGGAATCAAAAAAATGCAGAACAGAGGTTTTACAGTGGAGGAATATCATGAATGAGATCACAAGAGGACAGCTTGCGGCAATGCTTCTGATAACTGACGCTTTTGCTCTTTTCTGCTTTACAGGAAGCATTTCGCTTATTACAGCGGCAGGACTTCTGGCAGGAATACTTCTGCAATTGTTACTGTCAGCGCCGCTTGTAAAGCTGGGCGGAATCAAAGAAAAATCTGCCCTGATATTCTATCTGGTGTATCTGATAATGTGGGGCGGACTTCTTCTGGGAATGCAGTGGAAGACCTCGCAGCATATATACATTCCCTATGAAAATTCTGCCGGAATATGGGGAAAGCTGCTGATATCCGGTGTAATTGCACTTGTGTGTCTGTATATCTCATCAGCCGGAATAAAGGCAATGGGCAGAGCTTCGGTCATAGCGGCATTTATCGGAGCAGTCTGCATTCTTATAGCGGCAGTCAGCGGAATCGCTCATATGAATATTGAAAATTTCAGCCGTGCCGAAAGCGGACGTACTCTGACGGAGGAGCTTATAACCGGTTTTGCTCTCAGCGGAGGAACGGGAAGTCTTGCTATTCTGCTCGGAATCACCAAGGGAAACTCAACGAAAAACGTAGTGACATATTTTACCGGAAAGGCGATTCTGACAGCAGTTGTAACGCTTACGGCGGTTATTGTTGCCGGCGGAATCATGGAGATAACAGATTTCCCCGTAGTAACAGCGGCACAGGTATCACAGCCGTTTTCGTCACAGAGAATAGACTCGCTTTTCCTCATAGTTTTTGCGATATTCGCCGTATTTTCAATAGCCGTACAGACAACGGCGAGCGCATATATTTTCGGAAAGCTGTTTCCGAAATTTGTGAGATTCCGCAGCAGCGTCTCGCTTCTTCTGATAATCGGAGCGGCGTTTCTTTTGTGGAAAGTACCGCTCAACAGCGGAATTATCGGGGCTGGAGCTTTAGCGGCGCTGTCTGTTGTTCCGCTTGTCGTATTGATATGTAAAAGCATCTTTTCGCAGAAAGGCAGGGCGTGATGATAAAAAAACTGCTGATTTTAATTTGTGCCGGAATGATTTCCCTTACCGGATGCGAAGCCTCAGGACTTGTCCATGATAAGCATTATCTGCGTGCTGTAGCCATTTCCGGAGGGACGGAAACTCAGCTTACACTTGAATTTTTTACAGGCGATGAGAAAGTTACTGTAACCGGAAAGGATATTTCCACGGCAATAAAAAATGCGGAGATCCTTACAGGCAAGGATATTTTCACAGGCTATACGGAGCTTGCTGTCCTCGGAAACTGCGATTACAGGGAAACTCTGGAGCTTCTTCTGAATGACTGGAAGGTTTCGCCGTCGTGTGTCATAACGCATAGCAGCGAGGGCGGAACGATACTTTCAGAGCGAGGTACCGAAATACTTGCCGGTTCGGTCAAAAGGGCGCAGAAACAGGGAAAAACTCCGGACTGCGATATAATAACGGTGCTCGGTGATCTGCTCGATGAAAAAAGTACTGTAGAAATAGCAGAACTGGATGTGTCTGGCAGAGTTGGCAGATATGTGGTACCTGTGTTCACGGAAAAGACAAAGTAAAACTAATACTGGGATTCTAAAGGGGTTATACCCCTTTAGCGGATTCCAAAGGCAGAGCCTTTGGCAGGGAGTGGGGCGGAGCCCCACATTTTGCCTTAGAAGCGCTTCGCAAGGGGTGAATTTCAAAACAGTCCAGTGGACTGTTTTGAAAGAGGGGACGCCTTGCAAGTGAAGGCGTCCCCTTAAAATGTATCGGTTTATTTTAATTCTGATGTCTCACGATGCCGTATTCATCATCAAGGCGATAATACGGGCAGGAGTAATTAGTACCCTGAAGGAAGCGATACATTTCGTCTTCATCGAGGTTAACCATACACACATAGCAGTCATAGTCCTCATCAAAGACGTAATTTGTGCAGGTCTCGCAGTTTGTAGCTTTTTTCTTTTCCATAATAATACTCCTTCAGGTGCGGTAAGTTATAGATATTACTGACAGACCTGCACACTTATCATTCATTATTCTTATTTGTTATCGGAATTCTTATTTCTTTTTCCGCTGATATCTCTTGAAATGAAAGCGTCAAGAGAAACCATACCGATAAGGCCAAGAGCTCCAAGAGTTACCATTATTATATTAGCCATTTCTATACCTCCATTTATTGTAATTGTATTCAATAAATGAGGTCATAGATTTTATATCCGTCCTGATCGTGGATGTATCGAATTATAAACTTCAGGCTGAAATTTTTATTTTCATGCCGAAGTTTTATAAGTATGAACAGTATGTATGCTGCCGCAGTCAGTAAAAAATTACTGATAAGGCAGAACTGGAGAGTATCAGATCGGCCGGAGCGCTTTTGCGGATGATTCTGAGAGATTCTTGCTGTATGGTCACGGAACAGTTCTTCGGTGATAAAAGCAGCGGGATATTGATTTATATCATATTCCGCAGATAAGATAGATTCGCTGAACGGTCCTGCATGATCTTTTTCAGTATTTTTTAAATCATGACCGCTGAAAAGCAGCGCAGGCAGTATGGAGAGAGCTATAAACAGCGCAATAATCCTGTATGGTATATTGAATTTCTGATTCATAGCTTTCCCTCCTTTAATTATCAGATATCCTCCATAGAAAGTGTAGCAACAGCGTTAAGACTTTCATCGGCGGTAATTCCGGCAAGCAGATTATAGCTTCCCTGACAGGCAATCATAGCGCCGTTGTCGCCGCAGAGCTTCTTTTCGGGCATATAGAACTCAAAGCCGTGTTTTTCACAGGCAGCAGAGAGTGCCGCACGAACGCCAGTATTTGCCGAAACTCCGCCGGCAAGGGCGATTTTTTTATATCCGAGAGACTGCGCCGCACGGATAGTATGGTCAGTGAGTATATCGGAGATCGTTTTTTGCAGACTTGCGGCAAGATCGTTCTTGTTGACCTCGATTCCCTTCTGCTCAGCGTTGTGAAGCAGATTTATCACATTTGTTTTAAGTCCGGAAAAGCTGAAATCGAACTCATTTCCGGCAACGATAGGGCGAGGAAGCTTAAATGCTGTCGGATCGCCGTTTGCCGATGCGTTGTCGATGTGAACTCCGCCGGGGTATGGAAATCCCATAGCACGGGCGCACTTGTCGAAGCATTCGCCGGCTGCGTCGTCACGGGTACGTCCCACGACACGGAATTTCGTGTATGAGAGCACCTCGATGATATGGCTGTGACCGCCGCTTGCAACGAGGCAGAGATAAGGCGGTTCAAGGTCGGGGAAAGTAAGATAATTTGTAGCGATATGACCGGCAATGTGATGAACGGGAATAAGAGGTTTTCCGGCAGACATAGCAAGAGCCTTTGCAAAGCTTACTCCCACAAGGAGTGCTCCGATAAGTCCGGGAGCGTATGTAACAGCTATGCCGTCAAGATCGGCAGCAGTCACGTTTGCGTCATCAAGAGCCTTTTTCACAACGCCGAGGATGTTTTCACAGTGGCGGCGTGAAGCGATTTCCGGCACAACACCGCCGTATTTTTTGTGTTCCTCTATCTGGGTGGAGACTACGGATGAGCATATTTCACGGCAATCCTTAACAACGCTTGCGGCGGTTTCGTCGCAGGAGCTTTCAATTCCTAATATAAGCATAATCAGACCTCACAGGTAATAGATTTTTTCATAACAACAGCATTTTCACGGGGAGCTTCATAGAAGTTTTTCCGTACCGCAATAGGCTGGAATCCGCATTTTTCGTAGAGCGAAACAGCGGCATAGTTGGACTCACGGACTTCAAGGAAGATGTCCTCTGTATCATCCGGCAGCAGAGCTTCAAACTCGCTGATAAGCTTCAGCGCAAGACCTCTGCGGCGGAAGTCGGGATGTACGGCAACGCTTGTGATATCGCCCTCTCCGACAGCGAAATATCCGCAGATAAGAGCAGATATGCGATCGTTTTCGGTGATATACAGGACAATTCCGTTGTCTTTGGCGGCTTCGCTTTCGAAGGAGTCAGCCGACCAGCCTTCTGCGCCGACGCAAAGGCGGTCAAGTTCTGAAAGTCCCACGAACAGTTCACGGGGATCTCCGGCAACCGCTTTTTTTACACAAAACTCCATATTATCAGCCCTTTGCATCGTACCAGCTGAATCCTGTATTGACATCCACAGCGAGCGGCACTTTCATGTCGTAAACGCTCTGCATTTCCTCTCTGAGAATCTCAGCAGCACGCTGGGCATCAGCGGCGGAGGATTCAAGGATAAGTTCATCGTGAACCTGTAGAATCAGCTTTGCATCAATTTTTTCAGCCTTTAAACGGCGGTAAACGTTTATCATTGCGATTTTTATAAGATCGGCGGCGGTTCCCTGAACGGGCGTATTCATAGCTATGCGCTTTCCGGCAGCCTGAAGCATCTTGTTGGACGAGGAAAGCTCAGGAATACGGCGTTTTCTGCCGAACATGGTAGTTACGCAGCCTGTTTTCATTGCTTCGTCAACAACGTTTTCAGTGAATTCCTTTACCTTCGGGAAACGGTCGAGATAATCAGCAATGTATTTTTTCGCCTGAGCAACGGATGTGCCGATATCCTTTGAGAGCGAAAATGCTCCGATACCGTAGATTATTCCGAAATTGACGGCTTTTGCAGCGCTTCTCATTTCGGGAGTTACCATGAATACAGGCATATCAAATACCTGTGCCGCTGTTGAGGTATGGAAATCTTCTCCGGAGGTAAAGGCAGAAATCATATTTTCATCGCCGCAGAGGTGAGCCATGATACGAAGCTCAATCTGGCTGTAATCAGCGTCAACGAGTACTTTGTTAGGAGCGGCTGTAAAGAATTTTCTCATCTGCGAGCCGAGTTCCGTGCGGACGGGAATATTCTGCATATTCGGCTCAGTGGAGGAAATTCGGCCTGTTCGTGTTTCTGTCTGCTTGAAGCAGGTGTGGATTCTTCCGTCGTCAGCAATCTTGTCGGTAAGACCGGTAACATAGGTGGAATTAAGCTTTGTATACTGGCGGTATTTCAGTACGTTGTCCACGAGAGGAGACTGACTGCGCAGTTCTTCAAGAACATCGGCACTGGTGGAATATCCGCTTTTTGTTTTCTTTTTTGCCGGAAGTCCGATTTCCTCGAAAAGCACGATTCCAAGCTGTTTCGGGGATGAAATATTGAATTCATGGCCGGCGTCATCAAAGATCATCTGCTGAGTTTCCTCGATTTTTTCCGAAAGCATAACGCCGAAATCCTTGACGCCCTGTTTGTCAATGCAGATACCGGTATCCTCCATTGAAGCAAGTACTTCGGTGAGAGGAAGTTCGATGTTTTCAAGAAGATCGGTCATGCCCTGTTCTTCGATGTTGGTGCGGAGCTTGTTCACAAGTCCGTCAAGCGACGCAAGATCGGCATTTTCGTTCTGATCGGCATAGTAATGAACACCGTACTCAGCGCATAGCTTGTCAATTGCGTAATCAGAAGCCGATGTGTTGAGGAGATATCCTGAAACAGAAGCGTCGTTGCGGATGTTACGGAGTTCGCCGCCCCGTGCCATGGCATAGCGGTAGTGCGGCTTTGCGTCGTCAGTAGATTTGTTGCAGTCTGAGGAGAAGAATTCAAGAATAAGTTCTTCGCTGTCAGCTGTATAAATGTTGTCGCCGCTGCGGATGGAAAGCATATCATCCCTGAAAATGTAGCTGCATTCTGTCAGCGAGGAAATAATTTCCTTTGTGAGCGGAGCAGATGTAAGGCTGAGTTCTGCCGGAGCTTCGCTTTCGGGAGCATCAGCGGAAGCCTCAGAGACAGAAACGCCGAGCTTGTCAAGAAGCTTGAACATTTCGAGGTCAGTAAGCAGACGGCTGACAGCTGCGTTGTCCTGTTCAGCGGGGATATAGCATTCCGGCGTGGAGCATATCGGCGCATTGCGGACAATAGTTGCAAGCCATTTGCTTTCCTCAGCGGAAGCTTTGCCGTTTTCAAGCTTTGTTTTTACGCCTTTTGTCAGTGATGAATCTGCATATTTCTCGTAAAGATTTTCAATAGTGCCGTATTCTTTAATAAGAGAGGATGCTGTTTTTTCTCCGATACCGGCTACACCGGGGATATTATCTGAGCTGTCGCCCATGAGAGCCTTGAGGTCAATGAGCTGAATCGGAGAAAATCCGTAATCCTCTTTAAATTTTTCTGTATCGTAATGAATGGTTTCCTTGTTGGTTGCAAGAAGAACGGTTACGTTATCGTTGATAAGCTGGAGACTGTCACGGTCGCCGGTGAGAACATAGCAGTGATCGCCCGATTCAGTGCATGACTGAGCGAGCGTTCCGAGTATATCATCAGCCTCGAAGCCTTCGCATTCCACGACCTTGACGCCCATGTGAGTGAGAAGCTCCTTGACAATGGGGAGCTGCTGAGCAAGCTCCGGCGGCATACCTTTTCTGTTAGCCTTGTAATAGGATACAGTCTTGTGCCGGAATGTAGGCGAGCGCAGGTCGAATGCAACTGCAACGGCATCCGGAGAGACATCGGCGAAATTTTTCAGGTATATATTCATAAATCCGAAAACAGCGTTGGTAAAAACGCCGTTTTTGTTGGAAAGAAGTCTGATTCCGTAGAAAGCACGGTTAAGGATACTGTTTCCGTCAATTGCAAGAAGTTTCATAGTAAAATCCTTTCGTTCAGAGATAGATTACAACTATTATACCATATTATAATAGAAATAGCAAATAATTTTTCACTTTGTAGGATATTGCTTTAATCTGCATTTCGGTAAATAATCTTTTTGGGAGAATTTACAAAAACAGCTGAAACTACTTGAAAAATTGCATAAATACTGTTATTATAAAGAAGATTATTTATTGTTTTTGAGGCTGTAAAAATGGAAAAGTTTATAAAATTATGCGTATCTATTCTGCCGAAGCCATTGCAGAATATTTACTACAAATATGAAGAAAAGTGGCTTTACCTCGTTTTCGGAGGGCTTACCACCGTAATTTCAATAGTATCAAAACTACTGTTTTTTAAAGCAGTTCCCGGTGAACCCTTCTGGGAAACTACAGCGGGTGTTGTGTTCTCGTGGATATGCGCAGTAACATTTGCCTTCTTTACCAACAAAAAGTATGTATTCAAGAACGAAACGAATACACGTCAGGAATTCTGGAAAGTATTCTTCTCATTCTACGGCGCAAGACTTGCAACTCTTGCAATGGAATGGGTGATATTCCTTGTATGCTGCGACTGGCTGAATATCAGCAGAACACTGATAACATTCCTTAGTCAGGTGTTCATATTCATAGCAAATTATGTTCTCAGCAAGGTATTTGTTTTCAGAAAGAAGCCGGAAACTGAAACGGAGCAGAGCAATGATTGATACGGTGAATATCGGGGGAGTTTCCCTGAAAAAAACTGCGGCTCTTGCGCCTATGGCTGGTGTTGCTGACTATGCATACAGGATTATGTGCCGTGAATTCGGGGCATCATATATGGTGAGCGAAATGGTTTCTGCGAAAGGAATATGCTACAGCGACCGCAAAACGGCTGAGCTATGCACTGTCACAGACGGAGAACGTCCTATGGCGGTTCAGCTTTTCGGCAGCGAACCTGATTTCATGGCGAAGGCAGTGGAGATTGTACTGCAATACGAGCCGGATATTATAGATATAAATATGGGCTGTCCTGTGCCGAAGGTAGTCAATACCGGAGCCGGTTCGGCTCTTATGAAAGATACTGATCTTGCGGCATCCATAACCGAAGCGGCTGTAAAGGCAGCCGGAAAAACTCCGGTAACTGTGAAATTCCGCAGCGGCTGGAATGCTGATTCCGTAAATGCGGTTAAATTCGCAAAGGCTCTTGAAAATGCCGGAGCAGCAGCGCTTACTGTTCACGGACGTACAAGAGATCAGTTCTACAGCGGAATTTCAGATTCCGGAATAATAAAAGCAGTAAAGGAAGCAGTGAACATACCCGTAATAGGCAGCGGAGATGTGACAGATCTTGCTTCATGTCTTAAAATGTACGAAGAAACGGGCTGTGATCTTGTGATGATAGGCAGAGGAAGCTACGGAAATCCCTTTGTTTTCCGTGAGATAGACAGCTGGTTCAGCGGAAAGCCGTATACACCACCGACGGTCGAGGAGAAAATGGAGGTAATGCTCAGGCATATCAGACTGATAATCAGCCTGAGTGAAAAATCGGAGGAAATGGCAATGCATGAGGCGAGAAAGCACGCTGCATGGTACATGAACGGCTGCTACGGATCTGCGAAATTCCGTGGACGCTGCTATCAGCTTTCCTCCTACGAAGAAGCTGTCAGCTTGTCGGAGGAATTCATAGAACTCCAGCGCTGGCATAGTGCACAAAAAAATAAGCAAAACTTCGTATAAACGCACAAAAAACTTGGAAAGCAGATTCTGATAACCGGAATTTGCCTTAAATACGTCGTTTGAAAGGTATGGATCTGCGGCTGAATCATGAGTTACAGCATATTGTCCGGTATAATTTGCAATTGCAAAATTCCAGATTATGTGTTATAATGTATGATATAGCAGTGGGGCTTTCGGCGGCTGATACATAGGCTAAAAATCACGCACGACCTCATTGCATCGGTTTTGCCGGTGCTCCGGATATGATATCCGGTGCGGGGTATAACAGGAGAGAAAAAATGAAAATTGGAAAAAATCGTTCCATCACAGCAGTTCTTGCAGCTGCGTTACTGACATTATCAGCAGTAAGCTGCGGCAAGGTCGAAAAAGTCGGTCAGATTGAATCGGGAGATGCTTCGGTATCACCTTCCGGACAGACAGCAAATACTGAATCAACAACACTGCCGCCCGAAACAGAGCCTCCTACGGAGCCTGTTCCGGAGGACAAAACGGTTCATGTATGCGCTGCCGGAGATAATCTGATTCACTATTCGGTCTACAAAAATGCCGAGCGCTATGCGCAGATGGCAGGCGAAGGAGCAGCGTATGATTTTGCTCCTCTTTACGAGAATGTCCGCTATATCATCGAGGACGCAGATGTTGCCATTCTCAATCAGGAAACGATCATATCACAGAGCAATGAAATAAGAGGTGCAAACGGCGGAGCGCTGCTGTTCAATTCTCCTCCGGAGGTCGCTGACGCAGTAATTGATCTTGGATTTGACGTGTTCACAATGGCAAATAATCATCTTCTTGATTTCGGACCGGCAGCACTTGAAGAATCTATCAACTTCTGGAATCAGAAGGCTGAAACATACGATCTGACAGTGCTTGGCGCATATCTCAATGAGGCTGACGCAAACAATATTCGTATCCGTGAGGTGAACGGCGTAAAGATCGCTTTTCTTGCCTATGCAGAGCATATAAACGGCTTCAGCATACCGGCAGATTCTCCTCTCAGAGTTGTTATGAACTACGAGGAAGATGTCATCGAAAGGCAGATAAAAGAGGCTTCTCAGGCAGCCGACGCTGTAATAGTTTCCGCACACTGGGGCGTTGAAGATACGCACCTTGTCAGCGAGGACAGAAAGATCCTTGCCGAAAAGATGGTAAACTGGGGCGCAGATGTGATTCTTGGTGCCCATACTCACACGCCTGAAACAATGGAGTGGATCGAAAGACCTGACGGAACAAGAGGTTTCGTTTATTATTCAATGGGAAATTTTGTCTGTGCACAAACAGATAATTTCAATCTTATAGGCGAAATACCGGAGTTTGACCTTGTTCTTGACAGCGAGACAAATGAACTAACTGTTGAGAATGTTTCATGCGTTCCGACCATTGTTCACTACGATGACGGCGAATTTTCCAATATGAGGATCTATCCGTACAGCATGTACACTCCTGAGCTTGCGGCAAGTCACGGAATTCCGTATGCGATACCCTACGGAACGTATAATACATTCGGCTGGGACATCGTAAACAGCATAATTGAGGAGAATATTCCGCAGGAATTCAGGGATTTGGAAAGATAAATTAATTAATTCAATTTCTGTTTAAAAACACCTCTTTTAAGAGTATTTTGCAAAAAATAGGCATTGTGCAAACCGTTCAAAAAAGAATATAGCTGTTTATATAAAATACCAAAAACAATATAAAGCTATTTACATTTCAAAAAGGTTGTTATATAATAAGTTTAAGAATAAATATGGATTTGGGATTAAGTATCTCATCACGGCAGTGTGATGCGTCTTACGCTTTTTGCTGCTGCGCAGAGAACATTTTGTGACCGCTGTTTCAGGTCGGCTGAAACCAATGTCTGTATCTCTTATAATGTATAACAGTCAGGTCAGAAACTTGTTCTGAATGCAGCCGCTTTTGCGGTTACGGCAGAAGGTCTGCCGGAATTAAGACAAGATATAATCAAAGGGGCATCCCGTTCCTTTGTTATATAACATTAATAGAAGAAGGAGGAAAAAATAATGAAGACAAAAAAGGTAGTCGTTGGAGCAGTTGCTGCTGCGATGCTTTCACTTTCCGTATGCTCAATTGCACCAGCCGTAGCTGCTGGCGAAACAGTGCAGATATCCGTTGGTACAGCTGAGGCTAAGGCAGGAGAGCAGTTCACAGTGGATGTATCACTCGCTGGTATTCCATCTACCGGTATTCAGGCAATTGACTTTACAATTGCTTATGACAACACACTTATCACAATTGATAGTGTGAAAGCAGGCGCTATTACTTCTACAAACGCAGAGGGGTCGGATTCTACAAGTGAGTCTATGCCTATATTTGACAGCTCAATTCTTAACGAAGAAGGCAATGTTAATCTTATATGGACAACTTCACTCGCGGATTCTTCCTACTGGCTCAGTAAGGATGGCGTATTCTGTACAATTACCGGTACAGTGTCTGAATCAGCACCCGAAGGAACTGTAGCTGATCTTAAGATCGTTCCCGGCAATCGTGAGACACACCCTGGTTCAGGAATTAATGTTGAAAAAATCTCATGCGGCTATTTCGACGGTACAAGCAAGACTTATTATGATGTTGCAACTACAAACGGTAAGGTTACTGTTCCCGGTTCGGCAGATGTCGATGTAACAAGAGGCGATGCTAACTGTGACGGTAAGATTCTTCTGAATGACGCAGTTCTCGTTATGCAGGCTATCGGTAACTCCGATGCTTACGGTGAGAACGGCAGTGATGCACTTCGTATAACAGCAAAGGGCATAAAGAATGCAGACGTTGCTGGCGGCGATAATGATAAGGGCGGAGACCTTCTCACAAACGCTGACGCACTTCGTATTCAGCAGTATGTTCTCAAGCTTGTAAGCGAAATCTAATTTCCAGGATTATCTGATTTGTCCCCCCTTACAAAGGAATACGACCCATTTTTAAATTTATTAAAGGCTAAAAACCTAAGAAAGGAATTATTACAAATGAGAAAGTTTATTTCTGCAGTCACTTCTTTAGCTATGACTGCAACAATGGCAACTGCTTTTGTACCAGCTACCACTATGGCAGCTGCAGAGGATGCATCCAAGGGTCTCTCTCTTGAAGCATTCGCAGAGGCTGATTCCAAGTACTCTGCAATGGGTTCAAACATCACAGTTTCTGCTGCTGATATCGCAGCTGGCGATGTTACAATCCCCTGTGCTCTTTACTTCGACGAGGTAAATCACTCACAGACAATCGCAGCTACATGGTCTGTAAACGGCGGTGCAGATGCTGCTAACATCACATTCAAGGCTTATGATCCCGGTGCTAATTACTGGCCGACAGCTAAGACATACACACTTGCAGACGGCACATCCTTCTCTACACAGAAGTATGTTGCATTTGCTGGTAAGTATGATGACTTCGAGGAGAACTACATGAACCACGGTATGTACAACATTACATGCGTTAAGGGCATGAAGTTCGCTAACATCGACAACTACTACATGTGTGTAGGCTGGACAAACGGTGGTTATGACTATGCATACACTGGCGAGAAGTCTGATTCACATCCTGTAGCTGTATTTGATGTTACTCTTCCTAAGGGAACATCTGCTGGTACATACACTCTCGACTTCACAAGCTTCAACACTTCTGGTAACCCTGATCAGGTTAACCCTGCTACAATGATCGAGACAAAGGGCAGATATACTGAGGCTCTTGGCAACCTCGATCTTACAAGCCTTTCAATCAAGGTTGAAGGTGAAACTTCAGATCCTCAGCCTACAACAACAACAACTAAGAAGGCTGATCCTATCACAACAACAACAACAAAGACACCTTCTGTAACTCCTTCTCCTGAAGCTGGCGAAGTTGTTTTCGACTTCGGCAACTACGATGCAAAGCCTGGCGACAAGGTAAAGGTTAACGTAACAATCACACCTAACGGCCAGCCTATCGCTGCTATCGACGCAGTTCTCAAGTATGATT
>JAFXEJ010000157.1 GCA_017513795.1 Ruminococcus sp. | reverse complement strand
CTCTTAATCAGTGGGTCCTGGGTTCGAGTCCCCGATGGTGCACCAAAATGGCCCGTTGGTCAAGCGGTTAAGACACCGGCCTCTCACGCCGGTAACACCAGTTCGATTCTGGTACGGGTCACCACACATATAAATAAGTCGGTGCTGATAGCAATGAGGTCACACCCGTTCCCATTCCGAACACGGAAGTTAAGCTCATTAACGTTGATGATACTTGGCTGGAGACGGCCTGGGAAAGTAAAAAGGTGCCGGCATTTATATTCCTCCTTAGCTCAGTCGGTAGAGCACTCGGCTGTTAACCGAGTTGTCGCCCGTTCGAGCCGGGCAGGGGGAGCCAATAAGTCCGTTCTTAATTGAACGGACTTTCTTTTTTATCGTAACAAATTTATCATGATAAAGGTGGAAATCATGAAAACTATTCTTATAACTGATGATGATATTCATATCGGGAATATGCTCGACGAAATCCTTACAAGAGAGGGTTATGGTGTACTAAGGGCGTATTCCGGAACAGAGGCGCTCATGGTCCTTGAAAACAAGCGTCCTGATCTTGTGCTTCTTGACCTTATGCTGCCGGGAATGAACGGCGAGGAAGTTCTTCCGAAAATCAAGGATATCCCCACAATAATTATTTCCGCAAAGGCTGGAATAAGTGATAAGGTGAATCTCCTTTTAGGAGGTGCCGCTGATTACGTCACCAAGCCTTTTGATGTAAATGAGCTTCTTGCAAGAATTACAGTTGCTCTGCGCAAAAATGCCGATACAGCTCCGTCCGGAAATATCACATTCAGAGAAATCAGCATGGATCCTGTTTCGCATGGCGTTACTGTTTCAGATCAGCTGGTAAAGTTCACGAAAACAGAATTTGCTATTCTGAAGCTTCTTATGCAGAATCCCACACAGGTCATTGCAAGATCTGTCATTCTGGACAAGATAAGCTATGATACGCCGGACTGCGTTGAAAGCTCCCTCAAAGTGCATATAAGCAATATCCGCCGCAAGCTGAGGGAAATCAACGGCACAGACTACATAGAGGCTGTCTGGGGCATAGGATTTAAAATGCGTTCAGAATAATCTTAACTTTATCTTAACTTTTTTCTTTACCGCTTTCTTAACCCTTATATGATATTCTTGTATCATAAGATAAGGAGGTTAACATAATGGAATATGTACTGCAAACAAATGCGCTTTGCAAACGCTACCGCAAGTTCAAGGCGCTCAATTCACTTACAATGAATGTCCCGAAAGGTTCAATTTATGGTTTTGTCGGAAAGAACGGTTCCGGTAAAACTACCCTCATCCGTCTTTTAACAGGATTACAGCCGGCAACGTCAGGAGATTTCACACTTTACGGAGCAAAAAGCACAAGCGCCGATATCTGCGACGCAAGAAGACGAATGGGTGCTGTAGTTGAAACGCCCTCTATTTACATGGCTATGACTGCTGAGGAAAATCTCCGTGAACAGTGCCGTGTTATCGGTACGCCGTCTTTTGATAACATCAAGGAAATTCTTGAGCTTGTCGGACTTGCTGATACAGGAAAGAAAAAAGCAAGAAACTTTTCACTTGGTATGCGTCAGAGACTTGGCATTGCTATGGTTCTTGTCGGAGATCCCGACTTCCTTGTGCTTGATGAGCCTGTAAATGGTCTTGATCCTCAGGGAATCATTGAAATGCGTGAGCTTATCCTGAAGCTCAACAAGGAGCGCAATATCACGGTGCTGATATCCAGCCATATCCTTGACGAGCTGTCACGTCTTGCCACACATTACGGCTTTATTGACGGAGGTCACATCATTAAGGAAATCAGCGCTGAGGAACTCGAATCAGCCTGCCGCAAGGCGATTCATGTTGAGGTCGAGGATATATCTGCAATGGCAAGAGCTCTTGATAAAATCAACGTGGATTACTCCATAACAGGTGACAACTCTGCTGACCTTTTCACAAAAATGAGTGCAACAAAGCTTATCAACGCTATTTCAGCGGAAAACTGCGAAGTTTTCACAATGTCGGAGCGTGACGAAAGCCTTGAAAGCTACTTTATGAATCTTGTGGGAGGTACGGAGAAATGATCAGATTATTAAGAGCCAATTATGCGAGAATATTCAGAAGCTGGTATTTTCAGCTTGGTGTTGTTATTTTTATTATAGTAAATGTTGTAATGCCGATTTCAACTTATCGTGACATGAAGAAGTATCCGGAATATTATACTCAGGATGTTATTGACCTTGATGAAATACCTTTTGAAAGTGAAGAAGAACGTGATGAGTATATTGAGTATACTATAAAGGAAACTTCACATGAGGGGTATATGTTCGATTCCGGAGGATTGTTTTTCTTTATTATACCGATAATCGTCGGACTTTTTATCGGAACTGACTATTCAGACGGAACTATACGAAATAAGCTTGTTGTAGGTCATACCCGTATAAATCTGTATCTTGCGAATCTTATAACATGTATATCCGTTTCCGTGTTGATTTACTTAGCCGGAATTGCAGCTTCGTATATTACGGGTCTGATATGCTTTAAAAACGATGTTCTTTCCGCTTCAGAAACATTTCTGTTTGTTATTGCTGGAATTTTAATAACAGCTTCATGGACAGCAATTTGCACATTAATTTCAATGCTTCTCCATTCGAAAGCCGGAAGTGTTGTTATCACTCTGCTTATTGCATGCTTTATGGCAATTTTTTCAGTTGAAATCATCTACGCTCTTACTGAGCCGGAGTTTTTAGATGAAAACGTGTATATGCTTGAAGAAAGTGCAACAACATTTGAATTTTCTAAGCCTTTTGAGGAAATGACAGAAGAAGATTTCATGGATCAGGGAATTACTCCCGGAGAAATAGACAATTTGGTTTCATTGAAGGGTGAAAATCCCAATGTACCTCATGGAGTAAAACGTGAGATATTCAAGCTTGTAAGAGATGCATCTCCTGGATGTCAGATACAAAATCTTGCTGACTGGCAGGACGAATATAACGATAAGACAATTCTCTGGTCGTCAGTAATTATCCTTCTGACAACCTCTGCCGGAATATTTGTATTCAGAAAGCAGAATCTTAAATAATTAAAAATCGGGGTGAACGCATGGAAGATTTGTGTCTGTTGATCGCAGTAATTACATCAGTTCTCAGTGTAGCGCTGATTATTAAGTTAATTGTCATCAGATGTGCAGCAAAGGAAATAAGTTCGGGAATTGAAAAAAAGCTTTCCTCAGACACAAATACGCTTATAGATATCTCATCCGGAGACAAGGAAATGCGAAGGCTTGCGACGGCTCTGAATGTTCAGCTGAAAAAGCTCAGGAAGGAACAGCTGCGCTGTCAGCATGGAGATGTTGAACTCAAAGAAGCCGTGACGAATATTTCGCATGACCTCAGAACGCCTCTGACAGCGATTGTAGGCTATCTGAACATGCTTGAAAGGGAAGATATGTCTCCGCAGGCTCAGCGTTATCTGAGGATAATTGCAGAGCGTACAGCGGCAATGAAACAGCTTACAGAGGAGCTACTCAAATATTCCGTTGCTGTGTCGGGAGATAACCTCTCTCTCGATACAGAGGATGTGATAGTAAATAATGTTCTGGAGGAAAGCATTTCGGGATTTTATGCTGCCCTCACAGAAGCAGGAATCTCGCCGGAAATCAGTATATGTGATGAAAAGGTGCACAGGATGCTCAATAAGAATGCGCTGTCAAGAGTGTTCTCGAATATAATTTCCAACGCCGTGAAGTACAGCAGCGGAGATCTTGTGATAACGCTCGCACAGGACGGAACACTTTCCTTTTCAAACAGTGCGCCGGAACTTGATGAAATCACTGTAGGACGGCTTTTTGACCGTTACTATACCGTTGAGACAGGTGATAAGTCAACGGGACTTGGACTTTCAATTGCAAGGGCACTGACCGAAAAAATGGGCGGAACCATTAGTGCGTCATATATCGGGGAGAGAGTAGTTATAAATATAGTTTTCTGATTTTGTATAGGCGGAGAATATCCGCCTATTTATTTTAATTCTATTTCTTGTAGGGGCGAACTGTGTTCGCAAGCAAAAAATGTGTTTTTTGCTTGTCCTTTGTTATGTTATTTCAAGTATGTGTTAAAAATATATAGGCAATGTAGGGTGCGATGCCCACATCGCACCGCAGACATATTACATTCATAACGGGCGGATGTAGGCATCCGCCCCTACATAAGAAATAAAACCAAAAATATGTTTGCCCACGAAAATTTTATACATACTTATTTCGATTTTCCCTTGATTTTTCCCTCTATAAGTAGTATAATTAAAAAGAACTACTAAAATGGGAGGCAGTATATGGACGAAAACACAAATGATTACGAAAAGCACCGTGCAGAAGTTGCAGCATTGCAGAATCAGATATACAGGCTGACAAAATATATAAACGAAACAGAAAGTGAGCACATGAAGAACAGCATGACTGATCCTCATGATGCGTTTGATAACCCGACAGAATATCATGAATATCAGGATGATTACACCCAGATACAGCCGCTTATTTCTACTCCGGATTATAAACCGGCACTCGAACCGGCGGCTGATGAAAGATCGGCTCTCAGAAGCTCCTACGCAATAGGCGGATGGTGCAGTCTGCTCCGTTTTTTCGTGGCATATTCGCTGATGAATATTCTTGCATTTGTCATTATGCAGATTCTTGAAGCGAGAAATCCGGATGCAGATGCTGCTTCAATAAGCAGCTTTGTTGAGAATTCCTCGATATGGGCTGGATTCAATATGCTTGTTTTTGGTCTGACAAATATCGGATTTGCCCTTTTGGGAATGAAACTTTCAAAGCAGAAACTGTCCTCGGTATTTGTACCGAAAAATTATAAATTCCGTGACTTTCTGCAGTACAGCCTGATAGGATTTTCCTTGTGGTTCTGCTCGATTCTGCTCGGACAATATGTGGTGAATATCTTCTCTCTTGCCGGAATCCGTGTGACAAGCGGCGGAGATTATCCGGCTACGGGAATAGGCTTCATGGTCAGTGCGATTTACACTTGTGTTGTTGCGCCTGTTACCGAGGAACTCTTTTTCAGAGGAATGCTTCTGAAAACATTTTCAAAGGCAAATCAGCGGTTTGCGATATTCTTTACAGCTGTTATGTTCGGACTGGCTCACGGAAATGTAGTGCAGTTCATACTTGGCTTTATTCTGGGAATTTTCTTTGCACATATAACGCTGAAGCATAATTCGATAATTCCGGCGATAGGAATTCACGCACTGCTGAACACAATGAATGTTTTCATGAGTACGGTTAATTTTACACAGCATGAGGAAATCTTCATCATGAAAGCGCAGATGCTGCTTGCTTTAGTGGGAATTATTGCACTGCTTCTGTTCAGGGCGAATGATAAACTTCCCATGACAACGCCGGCACAGGTTCGCAGAGGAGCTTCTGTTGCAAGAGGTTCGATAGGAGTATCTCTTGCTGTAGTGGTAAGTATAGTCTATTTGATTGTGAATATCTATAATCTCAACAGATAAAAAAAGCGCCATTCCTTGATGAATGGCGTTTGAGATTGTCGATAAACATTGTTGTTTGCGGGCGAACACAGTTCGCCCCTACATTTATAACACGCAAAATAGCTGTCTGTAGGGGACGGCGCACCTAACGGGTGCCCGTACCCTCTGTCCTTCGGACATCTCCCTACACAGTAGGGAGTCACCCGACGTCCCGTTAATATATGGCTTTTTCGACAGACTGAAGCGCCATTCCTTGATGAATGGCGTTTTTTGCATATAATCAATTCTGAACCTTTTCTGTTTCTGTATGATATTTGCGTTTAATAGCGTAAAGAACAATAATCGTTGCGGCAAGAAGAATTATTGTTGTAAAGACACTTCCCTCTATGCCGAAATCTCCTCCGGTGAGAAAGCCATGAGAAGACTTCTGATTTACGCTGAATACAGATTCGCTTTTTCCTGAGCCGCTGACGCTTATGCCGTAGATATTTCCCTGCATGAAATTCCACACAGAATGAATTGCACAGGCTCCCCAGAGGTCGTCAAAGAGGATAACATAGAACGAAGCAAAAAGTCCGAAAAGAACGAGGTTTACCATAGCAAGCGGCGTCAGACCGGGATTAAGTCCGTGAGCGAGACCGAAAGCAGCGGAGTTCACGACGATAGCGAGAGCAGTATTTTTGCTTCCGAGCGAGGACATGAGAAATCCTCTGAAAATGAACTCCTCACTCATGCCCTGAACGAAAAATCCGAGCAGATAAAGGGCAATAATACCGAAGTTTATACTGCTGCACAGACTGATGCTGTTAGCTCCTGAAACGACGGTAAGAAGCGTGATAGAGGTCATAAGGGCAGCACCGATACCAAGACCGGTAAGGTAGTGCGGAACGAGTCTGTTTTTTCTGACGCCCATGCTTCTGACGTGACGCATTTCGATACAGCGGCAGCAGAAAAGACTGACGATAGTACCGAACACAGTACCGAGGAGGTTGGGTATCATAATTCCCGGTTCATGTGTATATTCAGCGGCTATATCCATTATTTCTTCGAATGAAATCTGTTTTTTTCCGGAAGTATAAAGCGGATCTGCGGCAAGTTCGTCCATAATTTTCGGCAGAGCCAATACAGAAGGGAGGATAGATTCAAGTATGAGTATAACTAAGAAAGCCGCAATAAATATGATTATTTTGACAGGAATGCTGTGCGTGACGTAGGATTCTGACGCTTCCTGAAACATTTTTGGTTTGAATCTGAGCATAGAATATCTCCTTTTTCGTATATATAATAATTCTACAATATAACGGATGATTTGTCAAGAAAAAAATGTTTTTAACAATGCTGTAATGAGAATAGTTCAATCTGGATAAAAAGATATAACGCTATACAGAATGTATAAAAACTGTTTGTGCAAACTGTAGAATCTCATTGTGCATATTGATGAAAATGCCCTTTTTCTCTTCCATTTACCGTCGAAATGTGTTACTATTAGATAAAGGAAATTATGCAGATAGTAAATTTTTATCTGCGGGTGGTTATGAAATTTGTAAAAGGATGGAGGTATTGTTATGAGTAAAACGTTTAATAAGATGATTTCTGTAATCGTTGCATTTGTTATGTTTTTTGTATGTCTTTCTGCATTTCCTGTAAGACATACTGTAAATTCAGTCGGCGGAGCTGAAGTCGATTGTGAAATTGTTGCTGAAACAATGGCTGCACGAATCAACGAGGAAAGAGAAAAACTCGGTTTACAGCCTCTCAAGATAGTTCCTTATCTCAACGTATTATCAGAGCTCAGAGCTAACGAAATTGCAGAGCTTTATTCGCATACACGCTATGACGGAACTACTATTGAGGATATCATAGATACCGAAATTGTGGATTACTGCTGGTCTGGTGAGATTCTGGGTAGAGGAACGGTTGATATTGACAGAATGATTGACGGTTGGAAATATTCTGAAGAAAAGCACTGGGATATTGTAACACATGCGAATGCTACTCATTTTGGCATGGCTGTTGTGTATATGCCGGATCACCCTAAGAAATGGCTTTGGGCGGGAATTCTTGTCGAGACATTTGACCACGAGGATGTTCAGGATCAGAGATGGCCTTTAGAGAACGCTATAGCACCTGAATACTGCGGCGACGTCAGCGGTGACGGCGTTATAGACTCTTTTGATCTCGTAATGCTTAATCAGTATATAAATGATTCTCTTTTCTTCAATACCGCTCAGCTGGAAGCTGCTGATGTTTTTGATGACGGAATTATCACTAGGGTTGACGCAACCGCACTTAAAATGTATATCCTCGGAGAAGTTGACAAATTACCGGTAACGCTTGAAATGCTTACTTAGTAATTCAAAGCTAGCAAAATGTCTGCACTGACATTCTTCTATTGATAAAAAATCCTGTATGCTTTTGGCATACAGGATTTTTGTTGTTTATAAATTACTTATTGAGGTTAGCTTCGATCTTGTCAAGAACGCTGTAGAGATCAGCAGGGATTCTGCCGCCCTTAGCAGCGATATCCTCGTCATAGTATCTGCGCATTTCAGCGATTTCCTGTGTCCAGAGGTTCTTGTCAACTGCGAGGAGCTTCTCCATGATTTCAGGAGTAACTTCATCCTCGATACCGCTTACATTGATATCGCCCATCTTGGGGAGGTATCCGATAGCAGTCTCGTCAGCCTCAACAGTACCGTCACATCTCTTGATGATCCAGTCAAGAACTCTCATGTTGTCGCCGAAGCCAGGCCACATGAAGTTGCCGTTCTCGTCCTTCTTGAACCAGTTAACGTTGAAGATCTTAGGAGCCTTGTCGCCGAGCTTAGCGCCCATATCGAGCCAGTGCTGCCAGTAATCGCCTACGTTGTAGCCGATGAAGGGCTTCATAGCCATAGGATCGTGACGATGAACACCTACAGCACCTGTAGCAGCAGCAGTTGTCTCAGAAGAAACAGCTGAACCGATATATGTACCGTGTGTCCAGTCGAATGACTGATATACGAGAGGAGTTGTTGAAGCTCTTCTTCCGCCGAATACGATAGCAGAGATCGGAACGCCTGCAGCGCTGTCGAACTCAGGTGAGATGCATGGGCAGTTTGCAGCGGGAGCTGTGAAACGTGAGTTGGGATGAGCAAGCTTCTTGCCCTCAGCAGTCCACTCCTTGCCGTTTGTCTTGATACCTGTCCACTCAGTTGCATCCTCGGGAGGATTCTTGTCGAGACCTTCCCACCAAACTGTGTTGTCAGCATTGTTGAGAGCAACGTTTGTGAAGATAGCGTTCTTCATTGTGGAAGCAAGAGCGTTGTAGTTGGACTTAGCATTTGTTCCGGGAGCAACACCGAAGAAACCGTTCTCAGGGTTGATAGCGTAGAGTCTGCCGTCCTCGCCGGGCTTGAGCCAAGCGATATCGTCGCCTACTGTGAATACCTTGTAGCCATCCTTGAGGTATCCCTCCGGAGGAATAAGCATAGCGAGGTTAGTCTTACCGCAAGCAGACGGGAAAGCAGCACAAACATACTTAGTTTCGCCGTCGGGCTTCTGAACGCCGAGGATGAGCATGTGCTCAGCCATCCAGCCTTCGTTCTTACCCTGGAAAGAAGCGATACGGAGAGCGAAGCACTTCTTGGAGAGGATAACGTTTCCGCCGTAAGCAGAGTTGATAGACCAGATTGTATTGTCCTCAGGGAACTGAACGATGTATCTCTTTTCAGGATCAACGTCAGCCTTGGAATGGAGACATCTTACGAAGTCGTTTGAATCACCGAGTCTGTCGAAAGCAGCCTTGCCCATTCTTGTCATGATGTTCATGTTAAGAACAACGTAGATAGAGTCTGTGATTTCAACACCGATCTTGGAGATAGGTGAAGCAACAGGACCCATTGAGTAAGGGATGATATACATTGTCTGTCCCTTCATTACGCCGTCGTACATAGGAGTAAGCTTAGCGTACATTTCCTGGGGATCCATCCAGTTATTTGTAGGACCTGCGTCCTCTTTGTTTCTTGTACAGATAAAAGTTCTGTCCTCAACACGAGCAACGTCGTTTTCAGCAGTTCTGTGATAGAGACAGCCGGGAAGTTTTTCCTGATTGAGGTAATACATTTTGTTGGGGTCTCCGTCGGGGAGTGAAGTAACTTCTGCTGTAAGAGCATCGAGCTGTTCCTGAGAACCGTCGATCCATACTACCTTATCAGGCTTGCAGAGAGCGATCATTTCATCGACCCATTTTAATACATTGGGGTTTGTTGTCAGTGACATGGCATTATACCTCCTGTTATAGCTAATTTGACGCAGTAATGCATCTGAGCGTCTTAATTGATTTGTTTTCTAAAAAAATCAATTGTACCTCAATTAATATTATATCTTAATTTTGTCAATCTGTCAATAGCAATTGCAATTATTTCTGCGGCACGGCAAGCTGAAACAATGGGGAAATGCCGGAGAATACGGCAATAATTAGTAGGAATTGCACAATAGAGGTCGTGATTAATTGTCAGAAACGGAGAAATTGATATATTAACTAATAATTCATAAATATTTCATTGAAAAATGTGCATAATGTGGTATAATATGTATTGTTGTAAAGCACTTTATTAAAAGTAAAAAATACAGAGCAGGTTCAGGCTCTGACAGCCGAGGGGGTAACTTAATGAAAAAAAGAATCATAACAATTGAAAGACAGTATGGAAGCGGCGGAAGCGCTATAGGTAAACTTGCCGCAGAAAAACTGGGTATAAACTGCTACAACAGACAGATACTTGAAATGACAGCTGAAAGATGCGGAATTTCAGCGGATCACCTTGAATCCGCAGAAGAAAATGTTCCGACAAGCTTTCTGTATTCTCTGCTGCTTTCGGCAAATCCGGCACGCTCTATGGAGGACAGCCTTCCGCTTTCAGATAAGGTATTCCTCATGGAAAGCAGAATTATAAACGAAATTGCAGAAAAAGAAGATCGCTTCGTTCTCGTCGGACGCTGCGGAAGCTATGTCCTTGAAGATAAGGGCTGCTTCAGCGTCTATATCTACGCCGATCCCGAAGAACGTGCAAAAAGAGCAGTTGCAGAGTACGGAATTGCTCCAAATAAGGCTGAATCTACTATGAAAAAGGCTGATAAACGCCGTGAAACTTTCTATAATGTCAATACCGGAAAATCATGGCAGGATAAGGATAGCTACTGCCTCTGCCTTAACAGCGCCGTCCTCGGTGACGACCTCTGCGCTGAACTTATCGTGAAAGCTTATAATGAATATAATTCCCGCTTTGATTAATCATTTTATCTCTCTATAACAAAAGGTCTCTGCGCTGACAGCGATACTTTTACAGAAGTTTTATATGTATTATTGAGGAAACCCCTTTTGAAAAAGGGGTGAGATTGTCGATAAACATCGTTGTTTGCGGGCGAACACAGTTCGCCCCTACATTCATAATGCGTAAAATAGCCATCTGTAGGGGACGGCGTCATCGACGTCCCGTTAATATACGGCTTTTTCTACAGTCTTACCTTTCTTCAGAAAGGTTTCCACCGATAAAAAATATATATAATTTCTATAAGAGTATCTCTGTCAAAGCAGGGACTTTTTGTGTTGCATAGAATAAAATCAAGCAAATCAGAAATAATAATCATAATTCAGGCAAAGGGGTTATTATTGATGAGCATAATATTTATCAGGTCGCTGATACTTTACATTCTTGTGATTTTTGCTGTAAGGCTTATGGGAAAGCGGCAGTTAGGCGAATTACAGCCATCTGAGCTTGTAATCACGATACTTGTTTCAAACATTGCCACGCTTCCCATAGAAAATCCAGATATTCCGGTGATTATGGGAGCAACGCCGATACTTTCGCTTGTATGCTTCGAGGTCATAATGTCATGGCTGAATCTGAAATTTCCCAAGCTGAGAAAGCTTGTTTCCGGCAGTCCAAAGATAATCATACGGGAGGGAAAGGTCGATGCACAGGTGATGAAGGATCTTCGTTTTTCCGTGGATGATCTGCTGACTTCTCTGCGTGGAAAGGACATTTTTGACATCGGCGAGGTACAGTATGCCGTCGTGGAAACCACAGGAAATATGTCGGTCATGAAAAAACAGACGGATGATACTCCGACGAGAAAGGATATCGGATTGACGCCGCATCCGGAGGATCCTCCGCAGCTTGTTGTCTCGGACGGAAAAATACTTGAAACACCGCTGAAAACGCTGGGATTTGATACTCAGTGGGTGAAAAATATGCTCAGCGAGGGAAATACGAAGCTGTCGGATGTGATAATAATGGCGGCGGACAGAACGGGAAAGTGCTATATTGCCGGCAAGGACGGCAGAAAACCATATATCAGGGAGGGAAACGTCAGTGACAAGGGTTAAGATAAGCTTTGTGATTCTTGTAGTACTTCTTGGAATGAGCATTTTTTCGGGAGTTCTTATCAACAGGAAATGCACTGATTTCATCAGCCGTACAGAGAATATATGGGAGCTTTATGATTCCGGCAATCATGATTCTGCCTGTGAATCAGCGAGAGATTTTGAAAATGCATGGGAGGGATTCCGGAAATACTCCTCAATGCTGATAAACAACGAAAAACTGACGGAAATCGACCGCATATCGGCAAGAGTGATATATCTTGCGGAGGGAGACAGCGAGGAGCTTCATTCCGAGCTTATGGAGCTCCGTCACATGCTGGAATCGCTGAAAAAGGGTGAAACTCCGGTGACGGAAAGTATTTTTTAGACACAATCTCCTTATCCTTTACAAAAAATCGTTTACAAATACGGAAAAAGATGTTATAATTAAAAGAAGCAATATTGTAACAGGAGGGATATCATGTTTGCGAATATTTCCAGTCTGGGACTTTTCGGACTTAACGCCTTTCCGGTAGATGTGGAAGTCGATATAAGCCGTGGAGCGCCTCAGTTTGATATAGTCGGACTTCCTGACGCTGTTGTAAGGGAAAGCCGTGAAAGAATCAGGGCGGCGCTGAGAGCGTCGAATATAAATTTTCCGGTAGCGTCCGTCATGGTGAATCTTGCACCGGCAAACACGAAAAAAAGCGGCTCAGTCCACGATATAGCGATATTTATGGCAGTTATTCAGGCAATGCACCTGATAAATATTTCCACGGAAAACTGTGCTTTTATCGGAGAGCTTTCCCTCAACGGCAATGTAAGAGAGATAAACGGCGTTCTGCCGATGGTGATGCTTGCCCGTGAAAAAGGCTTGAAATCAGTGTTTGTTCCGTATGAGAATGCCGCAGAAGCCGCAGTTATCGAGGGAATCGACATCTACGGCGTAAAAAATACAGAGGAGCTTATCCGTCATTTCAGAGGCGATGATTTTATAAAGCCGGCGGAACATTTTGTTCCGGCGGAGACAAGCTACGAGGAAATACTTGATTTCGCTGATGTAAAAGGTCAGCAGACAGCCAAAAAAGCGCTTGAAATAGCGGCGGCTGGAGGTCACAACGCACTGCTTATAGGATCTCCCGGAAGCGGCAAGAGTATGCTTGCCAAAAGAATGCCGTCGATACTTCCTCCGCTGACATTTGAAGAAGCACTTGAAACCACGAAGATCCATTCAATTTCCGGAATGTTGTCACCGGAAGATCCTCTCATAACGAAAAGACCGTTCCGTGCGCCGCATCACACTGTTTCGTCTGCCGGACTTGCCGGCGGCGGAAGTATTCCTCAGCCGGGCGAGGTATCGCTTGCCCACAACGGACTGCTTTTTCTTGACGAGCTTCCGGAATTTGACAGACGTTCTCTGGAGATATTGCGTCAGCCGCTTGAGGAGCGCAAAGTGACAATAGCCCGTGCATCCGGAACAGTTACATATCCGTGTACGTTCATGCTTATCGGTGCGATGAATCCCTGTCCGTGCGGATATTTCGGTCATCCGAGAAGAAAATGCATCTGTTCGCCGGTCAAGTCATCAGCGTATCTGTCGAAGATATCAGGGCCGCTTCTTGATCGGTTTGATATGCATATTGAGGTTGCGCCCGTTGAATATGAGGATCTCACTTCAAAGCAGAAAACGGAATCCTCCTCCGAGATAAGAAAGCGTGTTATTGCGGCAAGGGAGATACAGAATCAGCGTTTCAAGGGAACTGCTATCACCTGTAATGCTCTTATAACCGCAGACAAGCTGCAGGAATTCTGTCCGCTTGACGAGGGTGCAGAGACAATGCTGAAGGCAGTTTTCGATAAGCTTGACCTCAGCGGACGAGCATATGACAGAATACTTAAAGTTGCAAGAACCATGGCTGATATGGACGGCTCTGAGGTTCTGAAAAGACAGCACATCGCTGCTGCGGCGCAGTACAGAAGTCTTGACCGTAAATACTGGTCACAGCCATAATACATAGAGAGACAGAAAGAAAAGGAGATATAATGAAATCGGCATTCAAAATACAAAAGAACAAGCATCTCATTGACGCCGGACTTATTTTCGCCGTAACGCTTTGCGCAGCTATCGGCGTTCTGCTTATTTATTCCATTGCGGAAAACGGTATCAGCGCCGGTGAGGGCGTCAGCGGAAGTGACTGGAAAACACAGCTCTTTTCGATGATAGTGGGATTCGGTATAGCAATAATCATTTCGCTCATAGACTACAGAAAGCTTGTCAAGCTGTGGTTTATTTTCGC
The DNA here is from genome assembly GCA_017513795.1 of Ruminococcus sp. Lineage (GTDB taxonomy): Bacteria > Bacillota > Clostridia > Oscillospirales > Ruminococcaceae > Ruminococcus. The sequence continues at coordinate 628 of JAFXEJ010000157.1, read as the reverse complement.
ACCGGCGGCACTGTTTCTCGTTGCACTGACGTTCACTTCTCTGGGATATCAGCGTTCAGGCGCAGATGACCAGGCATGGCTCCAGATAGGTCCGGTGAACTTTCAGCCGTCAGAGATACTGAAAGTAGCGTTCATCCTCACTTTCGGATATCATCTTTCAAAGGATGAGGAGAACATGAACAAGCCTCTGCACATGCTTCTGCTGCTGATTCACGGCGGATTTCCCATTGCAATCGTCGGAATGCAGGGCGACTACGGTACGGCGATAGTTTTTGCGGCGATTTTCGTCTGCATGATATGTTCAGCCGGAATATCATGGAAATATCTTGCGGCTGCTCCCGTAGTAATCGGCGGAGCTATAGCGGCAATGTGGTTTTTCGTTCTTGATGATTTCCATAAAAAGCGTATACTTGTCCTCTTTCAGCCGGGAAGCGACTCGGATATTGAATATCAGCAGGATCTCGGACTTGCAGCACTGAAATCCGGCAAGGTATTCGGCAAGGGTCTTTTTGAGGGTGAAAACGAATACGTTTATGTTCCGGAAATACACAACGACTTCATTTTCACCTATGTGGGACAGGTTTTCGGATTCCTCGGTGCTATGGGACTTCTTATAATCCTTGCGTAT
>JAFXEJ010000156.1 GCA_017513795.1 Ruminococcus sp. | reverse complement strand
ACTTCTGAGCACTCAATGATAGGTAAGTTTATCGACACTATCATCCCTCAGAACGAGCTTCCCAAGACTCTCACAAGCTATTCTCCCTGCTTCCGTAAGGAGGTTGGTGCACACGGCATCGAGGAGAGGGGAGTTTACCGTATCCACCAGTTCGAAAAGCAGGAAATGATCGTTGTCTGCGAGCCTGAGGAGAGCATGGACTGGTTCCACAAGCTCTACAGCTACACAGTTGAATTCTTCCGTACACTTGATATTCCTGTTCGTACTCTCGAATGCTGTTCAGGAGATCTTGCTGACCTTAAAGTTAAATCTATTGACGTTGAAGCATGGTCACCAAGACAGAAGAAGTATTTCGAGGTCGGAAGCTGTTCAAATCTCGGCGATGCTCAGGCACGCCGTCTGAATATCAAGTATAAGACTCCCGACAAGCAGAAGCACTTCGCTCATACACTTAATAATACTGTTGTTGCTCCTCCGAGAATGCTCATTGCCTTCCTCGAGAACAACATCAACGAGGACGGTTCTATCAGAATCCCCAAGGCACTTCAGCCCTATATGCGCAAGGAAGTTATTGCAGTTCCTGAGAAAAAGTAATTATAAAAGGCGGTACCTTTTCGGTATCGCCTTTTCTTTTACTGAGAATCCATGTAAATATCGCCGTTTTTTGCGGCAACGCACAGGCACATTGCGAAAACGCCTGTAATTCCGCCGAACATTGAGCCTAAAATGAAATTAAGCATAAAATCACCCCATATATATTATGCGCTGATTTTGTTTTTGTTATTCAAAAAATAATGGGATTCCAAAGGGTGATTTTCCCTTTAGAATCCGCAAATTATTGAAGTCATGAATTTTGTTTGTATATTGCAGATACGGCATGCCGTGTCCCTACATCGGTTATTTTTCCGGTATCATTATGTAAGGAAACTCATTGGGTGTCTGCATGGCATATAAACATCCGGCGAATTATCATAATAAATTTTTTTAAATTCGTTGGCGAATGCTCAATGCTTTAGTTTCATTGAACCTATAACTTTCTTGCATATTTCCTATTCAACTGAATAATAACCAATCATGCGTGTTTTAGAAATATCATCAAAAAAATGCATCTGTTTCTTTTGCTCTTTAATTGAATAGGGGCGTAATTGCTTTTTATTAAGTTTATAATTTGAAAACCATGATTCAGTTATAACACCATTGTCAATTCTGATTGCCCAATATCCATTAATCTTATCTTGTGCATTACCGAAAATAACAGTATCCTGTTCAAAAATATCTCCTGCATAAGCTAAATAATAGTCGTAGTTATAACACTCACCCGTCATATAATATGTTCCTTTTTCAGGTAATTCTAATGAGTTATCCTGTACGCAGCTGCTCATGATAATATAACAGTTTTCTGCATCTATATTAATGTTATATCTTTTATCCTTTTCTACGTGTTCAGAAATCATCATTAAAGGGAAAAATAAAAAGATTGCTAAAGATATGAAAAAATCCTTTATGAATTTAATTGTTCTGTTTTTATTATCTATACGTTCTTTCATTGTACATCTCCTCATCAAGATGTTTCATCGGAAATCATGTTGGACGTCGGGTGACTCCCTACAGTGTAGGGAGATGTCCGAAGGACAGAGGGTACGGGCACCCGTTAGATGCGCCCTTCAGCGTGTAGAAGAAGTATGTTGTAGGGGACGATGCCCACATCGTCCCGGGCTGATGTAGGCATCAGCCCCTACGAATTGGCAATATATCGTTATTCTGTGTAGGGATGGATATTATCCTCCCGCAATTTCGAAACGAAATTCAAGTTTTTCGACAGTCTCAAGGGAGCACATACAGATGCGCCCCTAAACATATTACCGGTATTATTATAAACCAATCATCTTTATGATGTCTTCTTTCGGACGAACTCCGACAGTCTGTGCAGTGATAGCACCGTCCTTGACAACAACGAGAAGCGGAATGCTCTCCACTCTGAAAGCGGCGGCAAGCTCCGGCTGTTCGTCAACGTTGACCTTTCCGACCTTGATTTTTCCGTCGTATTCCTCAGCGATTTCCGCAATAACCGGCGAAAGCATCATGCACGGACCGCACCAGCCAGCCCAGAAATCCAGCAGAATCGGCATTCCACGATAATTGCGCACCTCATCGTCAAAATTTTCCTTAGTGATTACAAGCTCTTTCATAATTAATCCTCCAGTGATTTATAGTAAAGCAGACAGTGACAGAAGCCTTCAAATTCGGGATCAGCTATCTGATCTCGGAACTCCTTGCACATACATTTATTTTCGGGAGTTTTTGCAAGACGGCACGGACAGTAGCCGTCCTTTTTTTCGAGTCCTTCCCTGACTCTTGCGACAATTTCCTTGTCGGGATTGAGCGTTACTTTCATTTCTGCCTCCTTATTTCATCAGTTCGTCCGCCATAGCTTCAAGCTGAGCAAGATTTTCAGCCTTTACTCCAGCCTTGACGGTAACTGTAGTTTCAAGCCATGTGATATTCTTTGATTTTTCAAACTTAGACTTCATAGTTTTAGCGGCTACAGGTCCCCATGAACCGTTTTCGATAAGACCGATAGTGCGGTTCTGATAATTTCTTTCAGTGAGATCGTCAATGAAATGCTTCATAAACGGGAAAATATCGCCGTTGTATGTTGTAGTTGCGAGAACAAGCTTGCCGTATCTGAAAGCGTCCTCGACTGCTTCTGCCATATCCTCACGGGCAAGATCGCAGAAAACCACCTTCGGGCATCCCTTTTCAATGAGCTTGTCACGGAGATACTGCGCTGCTTTTTTGGTGTTTCCGTAAACAGAGGTGTATGCTATCATGATTCCCTCAGACTCCACGCCATAGCCTGACCATGTGTTGTAGAGGTCAAGATAATAGGGGAGATTCTCTGTAAGAACAGGTCCGTGAAGCGGACAGATAACGCTGATATCAAGTGCAGAAGCTTTTTTCAGTACGCCCTGAACCTGAACTCCGTACTTTCCGACAATGCCGAAGTAATAGCGGCGAGCCTCACAAGCCCAGTCCTCGTCAGCGTCAAGAGCACCGAATTTTCCGAAAGCGTCAGCGGAGAAAAGAACCTTGTCAGTGCTGTCGTAGGTGAACATTACTTCCGGCCAGTGAACCATAGGTGCGAAAATGAAAGTAAGTTCACGGCTTCCGAGAGAGAGAGTATCACCATCCTTGACTTCGACAGTTCTGCCGTCAAGGCTGATATTCTCGAAGTAAAGCTTCATCATATTGAAAGTCTTTGCATTTCCGACGATTGAAGCTGTAGGATATTTCTCCATGAACTTCACGATATTTGCGGAATGATCGGGTTCCATGTGCTGAACTACAAGATAATCCGGAGTTTTTCCGGCAAGGACTTCTTCAAGGTTGGCAATCCACTCGTCACCGAAATTCACGTCTACAGAATCCATAACTGCAATTTTTTCGTCCATGATAACATAGGAATTATAAGCCATGCCGTTCGGAACGATATACTGTCCCTCGAAAAGGTCGATTTCGTGGTCGTTTACGCCGATATAATAAATATTATTTGTGATATTCTTCATTTTATTTCTACCTCATTCCGTAGTTTTATTGTATTAATATTATAACATATATTATATTCCAAAAAAAGTGGCAATTGCAACAAATTATAGAAAAATGTTTGTCAGATATAACAATTTTCTGCGTTTACTCAGGTTAACAAACAAGATTTTCCGGAAAAAATGCGCTATAATAGTATTATGAAATTATCATGAGGGAATTATGCTGAATTCCCATAGGATGTGATATT
>JAFXEJ010000155.1 GCA_017513795.1 Ruminococcus sp. | reverse complement strand
TTACGAAGAGTCACGCCCCTCGTGGGCGTGTGAGTTGAAATTGTGTTAAATCTATAATCACAATTGCATTAGTCGGGTCACGCCCCTCGTGGGCGTGTGAGTTGAAATCATGAACGGTTTGAATTAACTTATGATGAACCTGTCACGCCCCTCGTGGGCGTGTGAGTTGAAATAGTCTACAGGATGAAATCCACTCACACGACTGTCACGCCCCTCGTGGGCGTGTGAGTTGAAATGCTTCCATTCTCTGAGGATTCCCGGAAGATTGTACACGTCACGCCCCTCGTGGGCGTGTGAGTTGAAATAAGTTTGTGTTCTACAACTACATTCTGAAAAACTTTGTGCTTATCGACCTGAAGCTCGATGACCTGACTACATCAGGATTGAGGTCAGATGCAGATGTATGTGAATTATTACACTCGTGAGCTTATGAACGAGGGCGATAATCCTACGATAGGAACCGTTCTCTGTGCAGTCAAGAGCAATGTGGTCGTAAAGTACACGCTTTCGGAAAACGATACTCAGATATTCGCTTCAAAATATATGGCGTATATTCCGAGTGAAGAAGAATTCAAAAGAGAGCTTCGCCTTGATGATTATAAAATAAAAACTATTTTACAGAATAAAATTAGTCCTTCTGCATCATATAGAAGGACTATTACTCAACATATATGGTATATTGCCTTGAATATGTATCAGATTGCAAGAGCTACGTCGTAGTGAATGGTGATTTTATGCCCCTGGCTGCGCATACTGTTTCGAGTGAATTCCCATTGTTGTTCTGGAATCATCATGTTGACCATCTGTCCGCCGATTGAACCAGCCTCTCTTGATGTGAGGTCACCGTTATAGCCGGGCTTGAGATTTACGCCCATTTCGCTTGCTGATTCCATCTTAAATCTTTCAAGAGCTTCCTTGCCCTTCTGTGTCATTTCACCCTTCATAGTTAAAGTCTCCTTTTGTTTTATTTGTTGAATTCTCTCTGATGTTGTATCAGAAATCGTTTCTGTTGATGCCGTGATAGTATTATATCTCGTCTGAAGTCTTTTATTTAAGGAAAATTTTATAATTTTCTTCGGAATATTGACAAATATTGAAAAATATTATATACTTAAATGTGAACAGAAAATGTATATAAATGTACGGAAATCAGCAAATGCTTCTGCGCTTTCATCTCGGGGGGAATTCTGCACAGGACGTCTGACTGCTCCGCTGCATTTTTAGGTCGTATTGACACTAATCCTAACGGCACATCTTTTCGGCAAAATTTCACACATCAGCGTTGAAAAGGTTTGACAGGCGACAGCCTGCATAAAATTTTCGCTCGAAAATCTGCGTATTATTTTAGTGTCAACACTCCCTATTGAATTATCAAATTCTCACAGAAAGGAAGAAAAACATGAAATTTTACAAGAAAATTGCCGCTCTTGCAGCTGCTTCAGCTATGATGCTCACTATGGCTCCAGCCGCTGTCACCTCAGAGCCGCAGAATATTCAGGCGGACGCTTCAGCTGCTCCCGATGAATACCACGACGACTGGCTCCATGTAAACGAAAATGCGGAAATCGTCGATATGTACGGCAACCCCGTATGGCTGACAGGATGTAACTGGTTCGGCTACAATGTTACTACTCAGTGCTTCGACGGTGTATGGAGTCTCAATATGCATGACGCACTCAATCAGATCGCTGACCACGGATTCAATCTTCTCCGTGTGCCGATGTCCACACAGATTCTTCTCCAGTGGAAAAACCGTGATCCCGATCCTTACATGGTAAAGATCAACGAATGGACTAACCCCGAGCTTACCGTTGAGGGTATCGAAGGCGGAACTCCTAAGTACAGCTTCGATATCTGGAACATGGCTGTTGACTGGTGCAGAGAAAACGGTATCAAGATCATGATGGATATACACTGTGCAACTACAGCTTCAAACGGACATCAGCTCCCGCTCTGGTACGACAGCAACTACAGCACCGACGACTGGCTCGAAGCTCTTGCGTGGTTCGCTGAATACTACAAGGATGACGATACCGTTATCGCTATCGACCTCAAAAACGAACCGCACGGCAAAAACGACGGTCAGGGTATGGCTATATGGGACGACTCCACAGCCGAAAACAACTGGAAATATGCCGCTGAAAGAGGTGCGGCTGCTGTTCTTGAACAGAATCCTAATCTCCTCATAATGGTTGAGGGTATCGAGGTTTATCCTAAATTCGAAAACGGCAGGGACTGGAATTCTCCCGCTGTTGACTACTCCGACTATGACAATCCGGACGCACAGCCTTTCCACGGCGCATGGTGGGGCGGTAACTTCCGAGGCGCAAGAGATTACCCCGTTGACCTCGGCGAACATCAGGATCAGCTTGTTTACTCTCCCCACGACTACGGTCCTCTCGTATGGGAACAGGAGTGGTTCAAGAAGGACTTCACTCGTGAAACACTCCTTGAAGATTACTGGTACGATTCATGGGCATTCCTCGTTGAAGAAAAGATCTCACCGCTTCTCATGGGTGAATGGGGCGGCTTCCTTGACGCTGAGCACGATCCTACCGGCGACAACAGAAAATGGATGGGGCTTCTCCGTGACTATATGATCGAAAAGCGAATTCACCATACTTTCTGGTGCTTCAATGAGAACTCCGGCGATACCGGCGGACTTATCAAAGGCAGCACAAACTGGACTGAATGGGACGAAGAAAAATATGAATTCGTTGAGCCTTCTCTCTGGCAGACAGAGGACGGAAAGTTCATCAGCCTTGACCATAAGATTCCGCTTGGAAAGGCTGGAAACGGAATTTCACTTTCCGATTACTACAACACAGCTTCTCCTGAGCCCGGAACTACCACAACTACTACACCTCAGCCGACTACTGATCCCACAACTCAGCCTACAACAACACCCGAAGCAAATTACGGCGACGCTAACTGTGACGGTTCAGTTGCACTTTCTGACGCTGTTCTCATTATGCAGACACTCGGAAATCCCGACTCCTACGGCGTTGGCGGAACAGACAAGAACGCTATCTCGGCAGAAGGCTTCGCAAACTGCGATGTCTACGAGCCCGGTTCAGGTGTAACCAATCTGGACGCTCTCGCAATCCAGAAATATCTCCTCAAGCTTATAGATAAGCTCCCCGCATAATGCATCTCTCAGCTGTATGCACAAAAATTTCCATGTGAAATTGTGCATACGGCTGATTTTTAATTTCATAATTATCATTCCCGAAGAATCCAGCCACTTTATTATAAAGGAGTTGATTTTATGAAAAAAATCATAGCAATATTATTATGTACATTTTTATTTGCCGGATGCAGAAATTCCGTTTCTTCTGATACTTCCGGCAGAGAAAAGCTTAATTTCCGCATCGGCGATATGACCGCTGACGCTGATCTCAACGAATGCTCCGTCACCGGCTGGTGCAGAATCACTGACGAAAACTGGACATCCCGAACCACATACAGCGGAAAAATCAGAGATAACGACGACTTGTACAAATTTATCACAGAGCTTGATGTTTCCGGCTTTGAACAGGCACATCACGGTCTGCGTGAAGAATATTCCGTGACCATTAAAAACAAAGAAGTCGGATTTATACGCATAGTCTCCGGCATGGCGACAGTCTATGGCTATGACGATCTTGAAAATGCAACCATAAGTGAAGAACCGGCTATATCAATCAAGACAGGAAAAAGCGTTTCGGACTGCACTACATCGACTTACCTTGTACCGTATAAATTCCGGCAGCAGTTCGATGAAATTATAACCGAAGCTATCGTAAACGAAAAAAATATCACCGATATCCTGAATCTCACAGATTAATCTGCTTGTTTTTCGCCGAAAAAGCTTTACAGAACGCTGAATTAATGGTATAATGATATAATAGCATAAAATAAGAAGTAAAAATAATCCATGGAGGTATCATGATTACAGTCAGCAATGTCAGTGTTCAGTTCGGAGGAACTACACTTTTCAAAAACGTAAACCTTAAATTCACAAACGGCAACTGCTACGGCGTTATAGGCGCAAACGGCGCCGGAAAATCCACTTTTCTGCGTGTTCTCTGCGGTGAGCTTGAACCGGCTTCCGGCGATGTCGTAATGCCCAAGGAGGAACGTCTCAGCGTTCTCAGACAGGATCACTTCGCTTATGAGGAATATACCGTTCTTGATACGGTTATTATGGGAAATGCCCGTCTTTACGAAATCATGCAGGAAAAGGACGCTCTCTACGCTAAGGAAGATTTCACCGAAGAAGACGGCGTAAAGGCTTCTGAGCTTGAAGGTGAATTCGCTGAACTTAACGGCTGGGAGGCTGAATCTGACGCTTCAAAGCTTATTCAGGGACTCGGTCTGCCGGAGGATATCCTCTATTCACAGATGTCCTCGCTCTCAGGTAACGAAAAGGTAAAGGTTCTTCTTGCACAGGCTCTTTTCGGAAATCCCGATATAATTCTCCTCGACGAGCCTACAAACCACCTCGATATCGACGCTGTAAAGTGGCTTGAAGAATTCCTCGCTGAATACTTCGGTACTGTTATCGTGGTATCCCATGACCGTCACTTCCTTAACAACGTCTGCACCCATATCGTTGATATCGACTACAACAAAATCAAGATGTATGTCGGAAACTACGAATTCTGGTACGAATCAAGCCAGCTTATCCAGCGCATGATAAAACAGCAGAACAAGAAAAATGAAGAAAAAATCAAGGAGCTCAAGGACTTTATTGCCCGATTCTCCGCAAATAAATCAAAGTCAAATCAGGCTACTTCAAGACGTAAGCTCATCGAAAAGCTTACTGTTGAGGAACTTCCGGCTTCAAGCAGAAGATATCCCTTCATCGGCTTCGATATCGACAGGGAGCTTGGCAAGGATATCCTTCAGGTAGATGGAATTTCCAAGACAGTTGACGGCGTAAAGCTTCTCGACAACGTGAGCTTCACTCTCGGCAGAAACGACAAGGTTGCTTTCATCGGCGAAAGCGAACAGGCTATCACAATGCTGTTCAAAATTCTTATGGAAGAAGAACAGCCTGATTCCGGTTCGTTCAAGTGGGGCGTTTCAGTTTCAACATCGTATATGCCCGTTGACAACTCCGATTACTTCAACGGCTGTGAGCTTTCAATCCTTGACTGGATTCGTCAGTACTCCACAAAGGACGAAACCGAAACATATCTCAGAGGCTTCCTCGGAAGAATGCTTTTCTCCGGCGATGACGTATACAAGCCTGTAAATGTCCTCTCCGGCGGCGAAAAGGTTCGCTGTATGTTCTCCCGTATGATGCTTTTCGGCTCGAATGCTCTCGTTCTCGACAGACCTACAAACCACCTCGATCTTGAAAGCATTACCGCCGTAAACAACAGCCTTATCAGCTTCAAGGGCGTTGTGCTTCTTGCTTCGCACGACCATGAAATTCTTCAGACAACTGCCAACAGAATTATTGAAATTACTCCCGACGGATGCATTGACCGTCAGGGTACTTATGAAGAATTCCTTGAATTTAAAAAGAATATGAATCAGTAAGAAAGAAGGTTCATTATGAAAAAAGAGATTATCAGAAAATTTGCCGCTCTTGCCGCTTGCTTCGCCGTATGTGCCGGAACTTCATGCGGTAAGGTTGAGCGTCCCGATGATAAGGAGAATGTCACGGTTTCCGGAAACGACTCAGCTACAGCTGACGCTTCTGCAACAACTGCCGACGGTTCTTCTGAAAATCAGTCGGAGTTACTTACTATTCCCATTACAACTGACGAAAATACATCGCAGGCAGCAACTTCTGCCGGCACGGAGGAACTTCCTGTTTCCGGACAGCCCGCAGAGGACACTTCATCATATACTGCTTCCGGCGGCGATTCACCTCAGACAACGTCCGGAGCCGCTGTTCCCTCACAGACAGTTACCGGTACAGGTTCGTCACAGACTGCTTCCGGAACAGCTTCAGGTTCACAGGTCACGGATATTTCCCTTACCTTCTACGAGGTAACTCTCCCCGTAGGAGCTTCAAAAATGCCTATGGTTACGATGTCTCCGTCAACTGCTGAAAACAAGGACGAAATCTGGACAAGCTCCGACGAAAAAATTGCAACTGTTGACTCTCTCGGAAATATCAAGGCTGTGGGAGAGGGAATCTGCATTATTACCGTAAAATCAGCTGATAATCCTGCCGTAAGCGCAAGCGTTCAGGTTACAGTAGAAGCAGCTAAAGAACCCGCTGTTGCTGACGGAGTTACCTACATCGAGGGAATTCTCATCGCAAACAAGACTTACGCTCTGCCGGCAAGCTATAATCCCGGCGGACTTACAAACGAGTGCTATTCCGCATTCATGAACCTTGTTTCCGGAGCCGCCGCTGATAATATCAACATCTACTGCTCATCGGGATTCCGTTCATATGAAAGCCAGCAGTACATCTACAACAACTACGTTGCAATGGACGGTCAGGCTAAGGCTGACACATACTCAGCACGTCCCGGCCACTCGGAGCACCAGACTGGTCTTGCTATCGACTGCAACATCATCGACGACAGCTTTACCGGCACTCCAGAGGCTATATGGCTGGAGAACAACTGCCACAAGTACGGATTTATCATCCGCTATCCGAGAAACAAGGATCACATTACAGGCTACAAGTATGAGCCGTGGCATATCCGCTATCTCGGCGTTGAAAAGGCAACTGCCGTATACAACAGCGGTCTGTGCCTTGAAGAATACCTCGGCATAACCTCGCAGTACACATATTAAGCAATAACCGCACATTTCCGGAATGGACTTGTGCGGTATTTTTCAGGAGAAATATGAAAAAAAGATATCTTGACGCATTTTTTATCGCTCTGACGGGATTTCTCGCTATCCTTATATGCTCGAAATCCTCGCCGCTCTACCCTCTCAACGACTGGGTGGACGCTAACTGCTACATGACCGTCGGACGTGCCATGACGGAGGGAATGCTACCCTATCGTGACCTCTTTGAGCACAAAGGACCTCTGCTGTATATGCTCCATGCCGCCGCCGCAATGATTTCGGATTCCTCGTTTTTCGGGGTATTCCTCTTTGAAGCCGCTGCCTGTATATGGTTTCTGTATCTCTCCGGCAGACTTTTTCGGAGATTTTCGGGGAATTCCTCTCTGTGGGCGATTCCCTTCATCGCCATGACTGTCTACGGCTCGTATACATTCTGTCACGGCGACAGCGCAGAGGAATTCTGCCTTCCGCTGATACTCTGCGCCTTTATGTCCGGACTTAACTGCATAGAATCCGGCAAGCCGCTTTCTGCAAAAGATTCGTTTTTTATCGGAATTACAGCCGGAATCATTTTCTGGACAAAGTTCAATCTGCTTGGTTACTTCATCGGTATGTTCCTTGTCCTTGCCGTAAAATCCCTTAAAATCGGCTTTTATTCCCTTGTACGGATGTGCAGTTACATTGTCCTCGGTGTGGGTACAGTTTCTCTGCCGGTGATATTATACTTTGCCGCAAACAACGCTCTTTACAGTCTGGCGGAAGTCTATTTCTATAACAATATTTTCGTCTACGGCGGCGAAAAAACTCCGATTCTCAGAAATCTTGCTGACGGTGCGCTCTTTACAGTGAAATTTCTGCCGATTGGTTCGGTTCTCATCATCGCCGGAATTTCTGCCGCTGTTATCCGCCGGAAAAGAACCTATCTTCTTTACGGCGGCGCATCCCTTATCACTGCCTTTCTCGGAGCTTTCGCCGGACATCTCAGCTATCAGTACTATCCGCTTGTACTTGCGCCGTTTGCTGTGATTTTTGGTGCGATGTTGATTCCTGACAACGTAAAATCGGGAAAAATTGCAGTTCCGGTATCGTTTGTCATCTGCATCGCAGGAGCTTTCATCCTCAGTCCTAACACTTATCTTATGAAGTACAGAAAAAATCAGCTTCCGCAGTACAGATTCGCTGAAATCATCAACGAAACGGATTCTCCTACGCTGCTGAATTACGGTTTCCTTGACGGTGGATTCTACCTTGCCGCCGGAATTATACCGGAACAGCGGTATTTCTGCCGCAATAATCTTGATTTTCCGGCTATGACTGAGGCTCAGCGGCGTTGTGCAGATGCCGGACTGACCGACTACATCGTGACGAGAAGCACATCGGGAAAGCATCCGGATTTCGGGCTTTACACCTGTGTTGCACATGAAGAATTCCCCTATTACGACAAGAATATGCATTATTTTCTTTATAAGAGGAACGAGGATGTCCGATAAATCAGTCCCCTAACAACAAAAAACATAGCGGACGTACAATGGTCGTCCCTAAATATTGCCCTTACAGATATATTTTCCGTCCCGAAGGGACACCACAATTACGAATTACGCATTACGAATTACGCATTAAAAAAGGTGCAGCGTCACGCTGCGGCACCGCTGGTGCCGGTGCCACTTGACCTGACAGCATTATCGTGATATAATTTAAGAAAAAAGGAGGGCGCACATGGAAAATTCAGGAGAATTTCTTACCGAGAAAATGTACAGCATCGGCCGTGTAGTCGTGGACAAAAGCTTCCACACACAGAGCGCTGACGAGGTATTTTTCCGTTATTTCGGCAACGATGTCATATACTCTATCCGCCGTACTATAGACGACGAGGATTTCCCACGCATCCTTGAATGCATCGAGGAAGTCTCTGAGGGAGAAATCCGCCGCACCGTTATCCGCATGAAGGGCATTAACGGTATTCCACGGTATATCCTCGCCGCAGTAAAAAAACTTCCGTCCTCTGCCGGCGATGAACCGCTTTTCGGAATAACTTTCAGCGACGTTTTTTCACTGGAAAATCTTGCTTACATTCGTCAGCGGAAAATCTCGGAATACCGCTATGTTCTCAGCCTTATCAGCGACCTTGCCTTTGAATACTGCTTCGAGACAGGCGAATTCAAGATATATATGTTCGACTGCTGCCGTGAAATCGTCCTCGTCTGCGAAAATCTTGAAAAATGGCGGCAGGATTCCATTGACGCCGGATACATCCAGTCACGATATATCAACACATTCAACAGCCTTTGCCGTGATATCAAAAACGGTGTGTACCGCTTCGACCACGAAATTGAATCCTCCGTCCTGACAGGCGGCGAAGCAAGAGAACTCTGCCTTTTCCGTGGAATCACACGTTATGACTCACCCGACAGAAAAAAAGTCAGCGGTATTATCTCCGTTGTAAGCTCTCGTCAGAAAAGCAAGGATATCAACCTCACTATCGAATCAAACAAAGACTCTATCTCCGGACTTCTCAACAAGAATTCTGTAACTTCCTTTGCAACGAAACTTCTTCAGGAGAAGCCGTCTGGCACTGTTGCGCTTGTTATCCTCGATATCGACAACTTTACCGAAATAAACAGCAGCTATGGTCATCTTTTCGGTGACGAGGTTATCTACCGCATCGCCGGTATTGTCAAAAACGAAATAGGCTCGCACGGTATCGCTGGAAGAATCAGCGGAAGCAGTTTCCTTATCGTGCTTGAGGATATCAGGGACGAGGAAGATCTCCGTGGCGTACTCAGGGCGATTCGCACGAACACGGAATTTGCCTTTGCTGACAGGTCTGATAATTTCCGTCTGACGTGTTCAATGGGAATTTCCTCCTATCCGAAAGACAGTTCCGACTATGACGAGCTTTTCATGCAGGCGGACAAAGCCCTGTATATAGCCCAGCAGAAAGGTCAGAACCGCTATGTTATCTACGATATTGAAAAGCATGGGCCCGTTGAAAAGGACGCTGAAAATAAAATTGTTTACCTCGGAAACAATAATTCTTCCTCCGAAACACTCAGCTTTATGGGCAGACTTGCTGAAAGTCTTGTGCTTGGAAGAATCCCTGATATTTCCGTTCTTCTGGAGCAGATACGCTCGCAGTTCGCCATTGACGATATCTGTGTTTACGCCGGAAAGGATATGAACCTTATCCTCAGCTGCGGAAATGCGCAGTCAAAAAATGCCGCATACCTCCTCGAAAACGCCTATACAGAGCGTTTTACAGGCGACGGAGTTTTTGTTATCGACAATGTGAACGAGCTTGAAGGACGTGACGACAATGCTTTTGCTCAGCTGACTGCCCAGAAAATCGGCGGCGCAGTTCAGTATCTCATGACGGAAAACAATGTTATTAAGGGTATGATTTCGTTCTGCTATATCAGCCGTTTCAAGAAATGGTCGGTTTCGGATATCAGCTATCTGTCAATTATCGGACGAACTGTAACTGCTCTCCTCAAAAAGAATGCCTACATCTAAGGCAGCGTGACGCTGCACCCTTTTTAATGCGTAATTCGTAATTCGTAATGCGTAATTGTGGTGTCCCTTCGGGACGGATTAAAAATGTCAATAAATTTAAATGACAGATTGTAGGGGACGGCGCACCTAACGGGTGCCCGTACCCTCTGTCCTTCGGACATCTCCCTACACTGTAGGGAGTCACCCGACGTCCCATATAATTCACGATGAAAC
>JAFXEJ010000154.1 GCA_017513795.1 Ruminococcus sp. | reverse complement strand
CCAGAGGCTCTGCCTCTGGACTCCGCCAAAGGGAGAATCCTCCCTTTGGAATCCCATTATTAAAAACCCGAAGCACCGCAATGCTTCGGGTTTTTTCACGGACACCAATGCTGGGATTCTGACGGACGGCATATAAATGCCGTCCATATGTTTTTTGTTGTCAGGGAACGCCTTCACTTGCAAGGCGTTCCCTCTTGAAAAACAGTCCAGTGGACTGTTTTTTCAATTCACCCTTTGCGAAGCGCTTCTGAGGCAAAAGCGGGACTCCGTCCCACACCCTGCCAGAGGCTCTGCCTCTGGACTCCGCCAAAGGGAGAATCCTCCCTTTGGAATCCCATTATTAAAAAAACCGAAGCACCGCAATGCTTCGGTTTTTTTCTTTATCTGTAATCTCAGCCTAAAACAACCTTGATCTCGTTTACATCAGCAAGCTTTTCAGCCGGAATATAATTTCCGTCAAGCTTCTCGCCGTTGAGAATAAGTTCCTTTACGCCGCTTTCAACGTGTGCAGCATTGTCAACGTCAATGTTGAGCTGCTTTCCACGGAAGTTCTTTCTGATCTTAAAGCCGTCCCACTCAGCCGGAATTGAAGGTGAAACTGTAAGTCCGCCAGCGTCAGGACGCATTCCGCAGATACCCTCAACGCATCCTACCATAACTGTGGACGCTGTTCCTGTGAGCCAGTGAACGTGTGAACGTCCTTCATATGGTGAAGCCTTTGACTCAGTGAACTGACCGTGTACATACGGCTCCATTACACGAATCTCAGCCTTGTCGTTCATTGCAGCCGGTGAGCTTTCGAGGAAATACTCGAATGCACGTCCGCCGTGTCCCATAAGAGCCTCTGCAAGGATCAGCCAGCCCTGTGACTGTGAGAAGATACCGCCGTTTTCCTTTGTATCGAGGTTAAATACCTGCATCAGCGCACCCTTGAAGTGGTGGTATTTGTAAGGCGGATCAAGAAGCTTTGCACCGTAAGGAGTATTAAGAATATTGTGAACGCTGTCCATAGCCTTTTCAGCCTGTTCTGCAGAAGCAAATCCTGAAATAACGCTCCATGACTGTGGATTGAGCCACATATTTGCTTCGGGATCCTTCTTTGCACCAACGACAACTCCGTCCTCACGGATTCCACGGATAAATCTGTCCTCATCCCAGCACTTTTCAAGAGCTTTTCCGAGATTTGCCTGAACTTCGTCGATATATGCGATGTAGTCAGTATCGTTCTTCTGAACTGCCATATCTCTGATCGCACTCATTGCGTAATAGAGCTGGAATGCAACGAATGTGGATTCACCCTGTGCACCAAGTCTGAGACAATCGTTCCAGTCTGCATGGAGACCAGCGGGCATATTATGACTTCCAAGACGTTCCATAGAGAAGCGGATAGCATTTTTGAGATGCTCGTAAACAGTAGCTTCACCGCCGCCTTCCTCAGCATAAGTGATGACCTCATCGAGGAAGCCTGTGTTTCCGCTTTCGCCGATATACTTGACAATTGTCGGGAAGAGCCAGAGAGCGTCGTCTGCACGGTATGAGGGGTGACCTGTTTCCTTTGCGTAAACGCTGTGCTCATCGTTTTCATCGGGGCATGTTTCATGACCAGCATTGTGGCTGAATTTAACAAGAGGAAGTCCGCCGCCGTTGCTTACCTGAGCTGAGAGCATGAAGCGGATCTTTTCAGCTGCCATTTCGGGATCAAGGTGGATGATACCCTGAATATCCTGAACTGTATCACGGTAGCCGTAGCCGTTTCTGAGTCCGCAGTAAACGAATGAAGCTGCTCTTGACCAGATAAATGTGATGAAGCACTGATATGCGTTCCATACGTTTATCATGTTGTTGAATTCAGATGAAGGAGTCTCAACTCTGAAGTTTGAGAGCTGTCCGTGCCAGTAATCCTTAAGCTCTGCGATATCAGCGTCAGCTCTGCCGGGAACCTTGTATTCTTCAAGGATAGCGGATGCCTGAGCATCGTCCTTCTGTCCCATGATGTAGATAAGCTCTGCTGTTTCGCCGGGCTTGAGAGTAATATCAGACTGGAGAGCACCGCATGAGTTGCTGTTGAAGTTGAGTGTGTTGTCGCACTTGCCTGTCTCAACGGCAATAGGATTGGAAAATGTTCTGTAAGGTCCTATAAAGTGGCTGAGTGAGCCGTTATATGCTGTGATAGGGGCACCTACCATACCAAAGAATCTTTCCTGACCATTATAGCCGTTCTCGTCGAAGCCAGTATTCTCGTTCATGTGCTGGATAATTTTATTTCCCTCAAAGCTTGTGCGTGTAATGAACAGCGTGTACTGGAGGTTGATCTGATCCTGTTCGTAGTTAGGCTCGTTTGTAAATTCAACAAAGCCGTAAACAGAGAGCTTTCTTTCCTTCTCGCTGTTGTTTGTGATCTTTGCACGCCATACTTCGTATGTCTTTCCGTAGGGAACGTAGTATGTTGTTTCAGAAGCGATTCCCTCATATTCAGCAGAAATAACAGTATAAGCAGTACCGTGGCGGTACTCGGACTTATACTTGTCCAGAGGCTTGCCTACAGGCTGCCATGAAGCTGACCAGTAATCGCTTGTTTCGTTGTCACGGATGTAGATATAGCGTCCGGGAAGTGCCATATCAGAATTGAAGCGGAAACGGGAAATTCTTCCATTTGCGCCGGACTTTACAAAGCTGTAGCCGGCTGCGTTATTTGAAATCATTGCGCCGTATTCGGGATCGCCGAGATAGTTTGCCCAGGGCGCAGGAGTTGCGGGATCAGTGATAACATATTCCATGTTTTCAAGATCGAAATGTCCGTACTGCATAATTTTTCTCCTTTTTTCTTACGAGAATGTATTCTCATATTATTGATGTGTTGTAGCGTATATAAAAACGATCGCTGCCGTTCAGTGCTAATTACAGCAGCACACTATATACTTTATAATTGTACCATTTTATGCCTTTGATGTCAATATCCGCCGGAGATTTAAATGTATTATTTCAGTGTTTTGTAAATATTAAACAAATTACATCAGCGGTTTTTTTGCAATTTTCCGGACTGTTTCCAATAATTTTCAACTAACGCTTTTTCCGCCGAATTTGTACAAACTCACCAAATTGACGCCAAAAATATTTCGTGCTTTTTCTTTCATTCCTCTTGAAATAACGAAAAAAATATGATATAATATATAAGCTATTAGAAACGTACAGGAATGTTCCTGTTAATTTACTTATTAAAACGGAGGTTTATTACTATGACAACTCTTGAAATGATTGGAGGAATCGTTCTCCTCATTGTATGTGCACTGACTATCATTCTTTGTCTTTCACAGGAACAGAAATCTCAGGACAGCATGTCCGCTGCACTGACAGGCGCAAGCGCAGATTCTTTCTACGGAAAAAATGAGGGCAGAACAAGAGAAGCTATCCTCAGCAAGATCACAAGAGCACTCGGAATCATCATGTTCGTTGTTGTTCTTGCAATCAACATCATCCCGATCGTATCTAAGTAATCACTTGCCCCGTGCTTCGTCATGGGGCTTGTTTTTTATTAAGGAGATTATAAATGGCTAAAAAGAAATCATCTGCCAAAAAAACTACAGCTTCGTGCTCCGCTGAAAGCTACAAAAACAAAATTGTGACATTCCTTTCAGCATATGACAAGAAGCTTATGCCCCTCAGCGAGCTTGAATCCAAATGCCGTACAAAAAAGCACGGCAGAGATAACTTCATCACCGCTTTCGATCAGCTTCGCACTGAGGGCGTTATCATGATGAAAAAAGGCATGAAAACCGGTCTTTGCTCACGTCTTGGCGTGGTCTGCGGAACTGTTTCCCGTCTCAGCCGTACTTTCGGCTTTGCGGAAATTGAAAACGGCAAGGAATATTTCATCCCCGGCAAGTATATGCTCGGCGCAATGCCCGGCGACAGGGTGCTTATCGTTGATATCCCGTCACGCTCCGGTGAGCCTGAGGGCGAGATCATTGATATAATCAGCTTCGGAAGCTCTCAGCTTACCGGCGTTATCGAAATCATTGACGGCACTCCCTATCTTGTCCCCGATACTGCCGCTAAAAATCATATCACCGTCGTCAAGGGACAAAGTGTTCCATTCAGCTCCGGCGATAAGGTCCTTGCTGAAATAGTTTTCCGTGGACGCCGTCATGCCGATCATACAGTAAAAATTACCGGCGTATTCGGCTCCTCTAATTCAGCCGCAGCCTGTGCCACTTCAATTCTCATAACTCACGGCGCACCGTCAGAATTTCCGCAGGAAGTCCTCAGAGAAGCAAGGAAAATCTCCGAGGGCGGCGTTCAGGATTACTCCTTCAACAACCGTGAAGATCTCCGTGATATGACTATCTTCACTATAGACGGCGCAGAATCAAAGGATCTCGACGACGCTGTTTCGGTTTCAAAACACGAAAACGGCTGGACTCTCGGCGTGCATATCGCTGACGTTTCACACTATGTCAAGGGCAACAGCGATACCGACAAAGAGGCTATGCGGCGTGGAACAAGTATTTACTACGCAGATCAGGTAATACCCATGCTTCCGAAAGAGCTTTCAAACGGCATCTGCTCGCTTAATCCCGATGAGGACAGGCTCACGCTCTCCGCATTCATGGAGCTTGACAGTCACGGCGAGCTTGTTTCCTACCGCTTCTGCAAAAGTGCGATACGCTCACGGGTAAAGGGCGTTTACAGCGAAATAAATACTATCCTTGACGGCACCGAAACTGACGATATCCGCCGGAAATACGAGTGCGTCAGAGAGGACATCTTCCTCATGAACGAGCTTGCTGACCTCCTTATAGCTAAAAAGGAGCGCAGAAAGGCTCCGGAGATATTCACCGCTGAAAGCAAGCTTGTTATCGGCGAAAATGGTATCTGCTGCGATGTTGTTCCCCGTGAACGTGGAAAATCTGAACGCATTATCGAGGAATTTATGCTGACAGCCAACGAAGCCGCCGCAAAGCTTGCCGCAGAAAAGAAAGTTCCCTTCGTGTATCGTATCCATGAGGCTCCTCCGGAAGAAAAAACTGATATGCTCAGGGAAACTCTCATCAAAATGAACGTTGAGTATCCGCATTTCAACGAATTCAAGCCGTGCCATGCCGCTGAAATTCTTGAAAATGCACGGAATACAGACAAGTACGAAGCTGTAAATATGCTCGTTCTTCGCTCAATGGCTAAGGCTAAGTATTCCGTTGAGCCGCTCGGACACTTTGGACTTGTGCTCAAGGATTACGCTCACTTCACATCGCCTATACGCCGATATCCCGACCTTGCCATTCACCGAATAATTACGGATATCCTTGCCGGCTACAGAAATGAATGGCTCGACAAGCGTTACTCCGGATTCGCCGCAAACAGCGCAGAACGCTCATCCGCCGCCGAAATCAGGGCTGTTACGATTGAACGTGAATGCGAGGACTGCTACAAGGCAGAATTCATGCGCAGTCACATCGGCGAGGTTTTTGACGCAAGAATTTCCGGCGTCACTGAATTCGGCTTCTACGCTCAGCTTCCCAACACTATCGAGGGACTTGTCCACATCAGAACTCTGCCGGAGGGCGAATATGACTACTCCGAGCCGGCTGTTCTTACCGAAAAATTCAGCGGTGTTTCGTATACTCTCGGACAGCCTGTACAGGTTATCTGCGCCGCTGTAAATGTCAGCGAAGGTCTTATAGATTTCGTTCTAAATGAAGAATAGAGGTGCTTTTATCATGAAAAGAATTATTTCTGCAATTATCGCATTTTCAGCCGTTCTTACGATTGCCGGCTGCAACAACAAAAAATCCTCCGAAAAGGAGGCAAAGGATTCATCCGTTTCAGAAACCACTACCGAAGCAGTTCAGGCTTCAACTCAGCCTGACCCGCTTGCTACTACAGAAAAAACTACAGTTCCGGCGACTGAAGCTACAGAAGCAACAACGGCTCCGGCAACTGAAGTCTCTACAGAAAAAACGGAAGATCCTGACGTCTACTCCTTTTACTACAACGGCGACGGTGCTGTAGTTTTCGGGGACGACTACGAAAAAGAAAACGACGCAACACTCATGGCGGCAGCAGAATCGCTGTTTGTATCTGCCTGTCAGACTGAGTGGAAATACACTGTCGGATGTCCCTACGAAACAAATACTGAGGATTACATCGAAAACGATTTCCAGTGGCGTTTTTACCGCATAACCGACAGCAATATAAAATCCTTCGCTGACCTTGAAAATGACTATTACAAGGTTTTCAGCAAGAAATATCCGAACCAGCTCAACGAGCTTTTCAAGGAAAGCAACGGCGCAGTTTATGCACTTGATGCCGCAAGAGGAATGGATATTTTCTATGAAAATTCCACTATTACGGAAATAAAATCCAAGACAGACGACGAGATTTTCTTTACCGTTGAAAATCACTACAGCGGAACTGATACTGATGTAAATACACCGGCTACAAAGACGGATACGTTCTCTGTGGTTATTGAAAGTGACGGCGCATGGCGTGCCGGGGAATTCAATCTTCCGTATTAATGCAAATTCATTAATCAACAAATAATATGGGCGGACATTGTCCGCCCATATATAAATTCCGCACAAAACGGCTCCTCTGTCATTGATTTTATGCGAAAATCAGGGAAAAACACAGACTTTTATATATATTGCAACATATTTCACCAGATTTGTTGTGCAATATGACAAAAACTCACCCCAAAAGCAAAAAAATCATTGTTTTCACTTGACGAAATACCTAAAATAGGGTATAATATCTATAGTGTTAAATAATCTTTAATTATTAACACTCGTTTTGTTGTCTCCTTTCTTTTGTTCTACACATATTTATTTTAATTTATCTGTATCAGCAGGGGTTTTCCCTGCTTATTTTTTTGCTATCTCGTAAACAGATAATACAGTACCCCATATACAACAGACGCTGTACATCCGTATAGAATGACCGGTCCGGCTATAGTGAATATCTTCGTTCCTACACCCAGCACAAAGCCCTCTGATTTCGACTCGATTGCGGCAGAGCTTACTGCATTTGAAAAGCCTGTGATCGGCACGAGAGTTCCGGCACCAGCTCTCTTTGCAAGCTTCTCGTACAAACCGGCTCCCGTGAGAAGCGCACTGAATCCCACAAGCACTATGGACGTCCATGCTCCGGCAGTTGTCCTGTCCATGCCATAGCTCAGAAATGCCGTTAAAAGAAGCTGTCCGATAACGCAGATGCTTCCTCCCACGCAGAAAGCTGTGACGGAATTGGAAACAGCCTTTGATTTCGGTGAAGCCTTCTCGCTCATCTCGCTGTACATCTGTGGTGTTATATTCATAAATCAGTTCTCCTTATATAATAGTATATTATATTCTTTCCCGGGAAATACGAAAATATACAAAAAAACAACCGCACATGAAGTGCGGCTGTTTTTTTCTGATTTGTCCCTTACAACAAATTTTAAAATTTATATATACCCTGTCACCGTTGTGCAGATGATGACCAAGTATAAATCATGAGAACTGCCACCAATCGAATTCTGTATCTGCGCTGAATACGAAGTATACATCCTTGGTGCCTGATACGTCTGCTACTGTCTGAACTGTAACTTCATCCATAGATGAGCCAAGCTCTGCATAGCCGATTACATCGCCCTTGGGGCTGCCTGAACAGATCTTTACTGATCCGCCCTTAGCTCTTAATGTGATATTTGCTGTACCCTTGTCAAATTTCACTCCGCTTACCTTTACCCAGTCGCCCTTCTTGCCGACAACTGTTGTATCGCAGAGGCCCTTTGTTGTGATACCCTTGGACTGACTTGACATAGTCTCAGCCTGAACCTTATTATAGGGATTAAGTGTCTCTACCTGTGAAACGCCCTTCATTGTACCTGTAGCTGTGAACATACCGTTTGAGAATGTAGCCTCGTCAATGTGAGGTGAACGATAGTTTCCGCCGAGGTCAATTGAGCCGTCTGTATTGAGAGCCTGAATATTCATAGCTCTTGAAAGGTTACGGCTGTGGTAAAGCATGTAGTACTTGCCCTTGAATTCAACTATTGAGTGGTGGTTATTTCCGCCGCCGTCAAGCTTGAATGAAGCAGGATTCTTGAATGCAATACCCTTGTATGTGAATGGTCCGAGGGGATTTGTGGAAGTCATAACAGCGATTTCAGCGTTTCCGAAGCCATAGGGATTTCCGCCTGTGCTCCAGTTTGTGCAGTATGAGTAGTAGTATGTGTCGCCTACCTTGAGTATGCTTGAATCCTCAAAGAGATAAGGAGGATTCATTCTTACTGCGCTGCCTGAAAGTGATGTCATGTCAGCACCAAGCTTGATAGCTCTTGCTGTGCCGGGATCAGCAGCCTTTCCGGAAGGAACGCCGCCGCCTACATAGAGGTAGCCTGAACCGTCATCGTCAACGAGAACAGCAGGGTCAAAAAGCCATTCTACATCGCCGAAGCCTGATGTGCTCTTGTTGATGAGCGCCTTGCCGATAGGATCTGTGTAAGGTCCTTCGGGGCTGTCAGCTGTAAGTACGCCGATACCGCCTGCGCTGTCTGCAAAGTAAAGGAAGAACTTATCCTTACCGTTGATTGTTTTCCATGCTGCGTCGGGAGCCCATGCGAAGCTTGCCCACTTTGCAGCACCGTTCTGAGTTCTGCCGTTTCTGCCGGCAACCGGAATAGCACCATGATCTGTCCAGTTTACGAGGTCAGCAGATGAGAAACAGTTGATAGTACCTGAATTATATGTGTTTACCTGAATTTTTCCGTCTGATCTGTACTCAGGAGCATCGTTTGTTGTGTATACATAAAGTCTGTCCTTGTATACCATGAAACCGGGGTCTGCTCCGAAGCGCTGTGTCCAGAGAACGTTGTTTTCGCCTTCCTTCTTCCAGCTGTCAGCGATAGAGATTGTGCTGAATTCTGCCTCAAACTTAGCTGTATCAACAGCGGGTGTATTGTTCGGGAATTCCTTGATTTCTCTGAGGATATACTGCTGGAGAAGAACGAGGTCGTTTGCTTCAGCCTTGCCGCTTCTGTCAACGTCGGCTGCCTTTGTGATGTTTGAATCTGTGATATTGCCGAGAACTACTCTGCGTGCAAGAACCATATCGAAAGCGTCGATAACGCTGTCCATTGTTGTATCGCCACGGATAACTCCGCCGACAGGAGCTTCTGTAGGAGGTGTGGGATGTCCCTCACCCTGAATTCCTGTACCTGCAACAGCACCGATAACCTCATCAACATAGAAGTTTGTGAGAGATTCTGCTGTTTCAATGTAGATCTTTACATTTGAAGCGTCATCAGGAATCTTGTAGTTTGTATTGTAGAGCTGTGCCCATGTATCTGTGGGAACTGTCCAGCTGTCGATTTCATCGTATGCAGTTTCACCGGATGCGTCAGTGTACTCGATCTTCATCATCATAGTAACTGTTTCGCCGGAATTCTGCTTAACGTGTGCACTGAGGCTGTACTCCTCGCCAGCCTTGAAGATATTGCTGGGAAGTGAGTATGCTGCACCTTGCCATGCGCTTGTTCTGTCGCTTACGAGAAGTGATTTGCTTCCCCACTGTGTGTAGTGCTCGTCGCCGCTCTGTGCAACAGCATTGCCGCCTCTGTCAGTCCAGCTCTGAACGCCGTCCTCAAATCCGCACTGGAACCACCAGCCGTATTCGTTAGGCTCCGGAGGTGTCGGAGGAGTAACTTCGCCGCCGACTACGTCGTACTGATAATTCTTACCGTCGCCCCATTCACTTGTGGGTATCATCTGTGAAAGTGTTGTATAAGCTGTCTTGGGCTGATTGTTCTTGTCAAAGAGAAGCGCATCTGAACCGGATTTCAGCCATGAGTTAGCGTCGTTAGGACCCCAGATACAAACAGCTGTTACACGGTTGGATGAGTTAAGGCGTGATTTATTCCACTCCTTGGCATAATCAAAGATTGCCTTGTACTTTGCTGCCTGATCCTGCTGAGAATACTTTCCGCTTTCAAGAGAGATATCAAGCTCTGTTACCTGAACCTGAATTCCGAGGTCGAGGTACATCTGCATTGCCTGTAAATAGGAATCTGTGCCGGCAAATCCTGTTGCGTTAGCCGGAACGTGAGACTGCATTCCCATACCGTCGATAAGTCCCTTTGAAATGAGAGGCTTGAGGATAGTTCTGATGATACAGTCACGCTTGTGATCCCAGTATTCATTATAGTCGTTGTAGAAAAGGCTGCATCCGGCAGGAGCATATTTTCTTGCGTATGTGAAAGCCTTTTCGATGAAGGAGTTGTTTCCGTAAACTGCAACCCATGCAGACTTACCGTTCTCCTGATTGTTGTCTCCGGGGAGACGGCTGCCGTCCTGATTTCCGCTTGTTCTGCTTGCGTCATCAGAAACAGCTTCGTTTACTACGTCATAAGCGTAGAGGTTAAGGTTCGGGTACTGAGTTTTGATAGCCTCGAACATATTCTTGATGTAGCTTTCAAGACGCTGATCCATTACGCTCGGAGATACCCAGTTGCCGTTGCCGTTGAAATTTTCTTTAAGGAACCACGCCGGAGTCTGGCTGTGCCATACAAAAGCGTGACCTCTTACTGCGATGTTGTTCTTCTGACAGAAGTCGAAAATAGCTGCCGCACCGTCAAGCTTTACGCCGATATTAGTGCCGCTGCACTTTGACTGATTGAGAGTAGAGTCCGGCTTTGTCTCGTTTTCACACTCAATTGAGTTGTAGTTCTGGAGTGTTGTTGCAAGGATAGCGTCGTTTCTTACAGTATTTCCGTTAAGGATGTTGCCTACACGGAAGCCGTAGTTTGCGAATTCGTCCTTGAGTCCCTTGCTTCCGGAAGAAGCAGAAACGCCGTTTCCTCTTGCTGTTGTTGTTATTTTAAGATCGTCGAATACGAAGTCGTTTTCAGAATCAGAAGTAATAACGAGTTCAAATTCATAATCGTTTTCGGGAGCTGCGTAATGTGCAGAAAGTTCAGCCCACTTGCCGCCCTTTGCTTTTACAGTGTCAAGCTCAACGATTGTTTCTTTTCCTGTAGTGCGGTCGATAGTTTTGAGTGAAAGACGGAAAGTCTCGTTTTCTTCGCTGTAGACTTTCACGCTGTAGTCATAGCCTATTCCGCCGTAGAGGTAGAATCCCTTGGATGAACTTACGCCGTGTGAGGAATCTGTACGGTCTGTAACAGACATTCCTCGTGTGCCGTTGAAGCCTATTCCGTCCTCTGCAGTAAGTGTTACCGCATCGTTATTGGGATGCCAGCCCTCGTAGCTTTCTTCAAAGCTGTTTGAAACGATTTCTGCCGCATACACATTATCAGTCAGTGCCGGCAAAAATGTGAACATTCCTGCACCGACAACAGCCGAAGTCAGTCCTGACACAAATCTTTTTAGTCTCATTTGTATTCCCCCTTAGAATGATATTTACGTTCAAATTTGTTTTCTGTATTTATTATATCTTCAATTTCTTCACAATTCAACTCATTTTTTGCAGATTTGGTGCACAAAATGAATGAGTTATGAATAAAACGGTGGATGTTCCTTCATATTGTTTCATATCCACCGTACTTCTCTGATATTTCGCAGACACAATATATTGTAATAAAATAAATGTATTCCACTTATTCATTGTTAATTCTATTAATTAGGAAAAAATCAATAGTGTTTTTTGTGCATTTCAACAGTTTTGCATAAATTCCAATATCTATTATTGACTAACAATTGAATTTGTGTTAGAATTAAATCAATATATACCATGATATTTTTCTGGGAGGGACAATTTATGATACCGCCATCAGAGCGAAAGAAAAACAGCTTTACAAAATCACTCAAGCCTTCATTCGGCGCCGAAATGAAAAAATACGAAGAATTATACGCCATGTTCACCAACGATGGCTACACAAAAG
The DNA here is from genome assembly GCA_017513795.1 of Ruminococcus sp. Lineage (GTDB taxonomy): Bacteria > Bacillota > Clostridia > Oscillospirales > Ruminococcaceae > Ruminococcus. The sequence goes on along the minus strand of JAFXEJ010000154.1, from coordinate 3,679 downwards.
AACTCTGTGAAGAATACGCAGAAGCTTTTATCAACAACGCTAAAAAGCCTGCCGCTGACGATATCATTCAGGTTGCAAGTCTTTATGATAAAATTTATGACAACAAGAGCGCAGCTTTCTACCTTGAAATGCTCGCTGAAAAAAAACTCGGCGGCGACGACAGGTTCAACTACTGCATCGAAATGCTCAAAGCTCAGAGCAAGCTCGGCAGATGGCGTGACGCAGAGGATTTCCGCACAGAAAATATCAACTTCATGCAGAACACCTCTCAGAAGAAAAGCATTTCCGAACAGGCTGATATGTATATCGCCCTCGCTCTGGCTGACTGCGCCGCCAAGCGCTACCGTGACGCATTCAAGCTCATGAAGTTCGGCTACAAGCCGCAGGGCAAGAATGATACAAAGCTCCTTGATATCATGATAACAGGTGTGTACCTTATCGCTCGTTCAGGCGAGACAGAAGGTCTTGAGGGCGCTGTTGAAAGTGCTCACGGATGTCTCAAGCTGTTCACTGAATTTGAATACCGCTGGAGCAAAAAAGATTATCTCAGCCGTATCGACAAGGCAGCTGAGGGTATTATATAATAAGTATATAAGGGGATCATCTGATCCCCATTTTTGTTATAATTTAAAAATCAAAAAAAATCACATAACAAATTATTCATATACACCTTTGATTATAGTTTTAATTATTATAAAGCTTATTAAAGTTTTCACCCTCTTGCAAACTCATATTCTTCCTATCCGCAGTCCCGCAGCACTGTCGAAATCTGCCTAAATTACCGCATATCATCGTTTATCCGGATATTGCATTCAGCATAATTTCAGTTCCAATATACTTTGTGTACAAATCAGAAATAGATATATCTTTAGTTTTTATTCATGAATCTGCAATATATTTTTAATTTAACCCAATAGCAATATAGTGCTAAAACCCAGCAATATTATCAATTGATTATCATTCCTCTTTCGCTTATAATACAATTAACGGATCATAATAATGTTCCGACTTCACATTAAGATGATAATATAAAGATTTTTAATGTGTCCTGTAAAAATCCGGCAAATATGATTTTTTCAGCCATCCGGGTTCAACTCCTCCGGACTGACTTTCTACAAGCCTTTCCAATGGTCTGTGCCTGAAAGCTGCTGTTAAACATTAATGCCTATAATATGTTTAATTGCCTAAAAGCAGCTATTTGTCGCTTCAATCAATTCTGCATTATTATTACTACAGCTGAAAATCATATTACGGCACTGCGAAATTTGTGCCTGCCGTAATGCTTAGCGTATAGAGGGTGCGCTCTGCATTGTAAGAATAACGGACTTCATTGACTTTTTGAGAGGGGGTCAATGAAGTCTGTTGTTTTTTGTAATGTTTTCCTACATACAAAAGCGTCCGGAAATCCGGACGCTTCTTTTTTTATTTCTTTTCTGTTTTCAGCTTACGAAGCGTATATCCCTCAATGACTTTCATCACGCCTCTGTCAATCGCAAGCGCATAGTCAGGAACATCCCTCGTAACTGTAGTTCCGGCAGCTGTATAAACCGCCTTTCCGAGCTTTACAGGAGCAATAAGATTCGTATTACAGCCGATAAAGCACTTGTCTCCGATAACACATCTGCTCTTGGAAATTCCGTCGTAGTTTACAGTAACAGTTCCGCAGCCGATGTTCACCTTTCTGCCAACGTCGCTGTCTCCGACATACACAAGATGAGAAACAGCTGTCTTTTCGCCGATAGTGGAGTTCTTTATCTCAACGAAGTCACCTATTCTTGCACCGCTCTTGATATAGCTGTCCGGACGGATATGCACGAAAGGTCCGATGATTACTCCGCTTTCAAGTTCGGAATTATACGCATGAGATGTGTCGATAACAACATCATCGCCAACCTTGCATTCCACGATAACGGAATTCGGTCCGAGAACACAGCCGCTTCCGATAGCGGTCTTTCCTCTGATGATAGTTCCCGGCTGAATCTGAGTTCCTACGCCGATTTCTACGTTTCTTTCGATAATTACGCCATCAGTGCTGACGAACTCAACGCCGTTTTCAAGATGCTTGTCGATAACAGCTCTTTTTGCGTAATCATTGAGCGCAAGGAGATCTCTCCTGTCATTTGCGCCCTTGATTATCTCGGAATTTTCCGACTTGAATGCGCCGGCTTTCTTTCCCTCAGAAAGAGCAATAGAAATTGTATCAGTAAGATAATATTCGTTCTGTGCATTATTGCAGTCAAGCTTGCCGAGAAGCTCGATAAGATCAGCCGTTCTGAACCAGTATGCACCGGAATTTACCTCACGGATGTTCTTCTGCTTCTCTGTAGCATCCTTCTGCTCGACAATTCCGCTTATGCCGGATTCTGTGCGTATCACTCTGCCGTAGCCATGAGGATTTTCAAGCTCTGCTGTGATAACTGTAACTGAATTTCCCTGTTCTGTGTGCATTTTAAGGGATTCCCCGATAGTTGCCGCATCAATGAACGGTGCGTCGCCGTTGAGGATAAGTGTATTTCCGGATGTATCCTTTTCAAGGAACGGTATTCCCTGCATTACCGCATGACCTGTGCCGAGTCTTTCAGCCTGAAGTGCAGTTTCGCAGCGTCCGCCGAGATATTCGCCTATCATTTCGCCTCTGAATCCCTTGATTACGCAGATATCGGAAACTCCTGATTCCTCACACGCTGAAATCACCCATTCAAGCATGGGTTCTCCGAGAACTCTCAGAAGCGGCTTAGGCATATCTGCCTTCATACGTTTTCCCTGACCACCAGCCAGAATTATTGCCTTGTTCATTTTATTTCCTCCTGTCAGACTATTCTTTTTATATAGTTTTTACTCTCTGCATATATTACAGCATTGAGGCGAGCTGTTCGCCGCCGTATGGTATAATCTTCCAGCCCTCGCCTGCAATTTGTACAGCAACAACTGATATATTTACTTCTTTCTCTGTACCGGCTGATGCAATCGTGTAAGAAACATCCGCCAGACAGGATGCCGTCACCATTACCGGTACATCACTATGCATCTATTTCTAATTATTACAAACTTTAACAAAAAATTCAAGTCTTTTTTGAAAATTTATTTTGCTCCTTATTTTTTTGTGTAAAATGCAATAAAACTAACTAATAATTTTTATCAAATTCTATATGGTAATTCTTCCCGAAATGTGTTATAATAATAATAACTCGAATCAGGACATTCCTATGCCCCGATTCGGTAATGTAAAAAATGGAGGTATATACCAATGGCAAAGAAATATTGTTACCTTTTCTCAGAGGGTGACGCTTCAATGAGAGAGCTTCTCGGCGGTAAGGGCGCTAACCTGGCTGAAATGACCAACATCGGTCTCCCCGTTCCCCAGGGCTTCACTATCACAACAGAAGCTTGTACACAGTACTACGAGGACGGCGGCGTCTCTGACGAGATCATCGCTGAAATCGGCGAGTACATTGTAAAAATGGAAGAAATCACAGGCAAGAAGTTCGGCGATAAGGAAAATCCCCTTCTCGTTTCTGTTCGTTCAGGTGCCCGTGCTTCAATGCCCGGTATGATGGATACAATCCTTAACCTCGGTCTCAACGAAGAGGTTGTTGAAGTTATGGCAAAGAAGTCCGGTAATGCTCGCTGGGCTTATGACTGCTACAGAAGATTTATCCAGATGTACTCCGACGTTGTT
>JAFXEJ010000153.1 GCA_017513795.1 Ruminococcus sp. | reverse complement strand
GATTCCTTTGATGTTTGTTATCGCAATTTTAAGATTGCTCTCATTGATGCTCATAATGGCTCTTTGATTAATCGTAAAATTTCAAGACTTTAGTTGTATACCATGTCCTTACACCATGTGTTTACCATGTTACTCTTGACAAGGCTTCCGCCCCTACATAAGAAATAAAAAAATATGTTTGCCTACGAAAATCCCACACATACATCTGATGAAAATTGCCTGCACCGCAGTACAGGCAACATTAATTTTATTATAATACAGCTTCAATTACCGCATATCCATAAGGTGCGATTTTCAGCGTATTATTGCTGAATTCTCCGGTATATTCCTTGATTTCGCTGTATTTTCCAAGCATTCCGGAAACATTTTCTATAATGATATCAGCTTCGCTCTTGTTCACAAAGAAAATATAATCGCTTTCGCCATGACGTACAAATGCCGAAACTCTGTCGTCGTTTGTGCTGATAAATGAGATTCTTCCGCTGACAAGGTTCGGGATAGATTTTCTCACACGGCTGAGTTCACTGACATACGCAATAAGCTCATGATCTTCATTTCCCCACGGATAACAGCGGCGGTTGAACGGATCCTTATAGCCCTGAAGACCGGCTTCATCGCCGTAATAGATACTCGGCACGCCCGGAAGGAAAAACATCAGTGCCATAGCCGCTTTAAGGCGGTTCTTTCCGAGATTGTACTCATATTCGTTGAGATAGCGTTCAGCCATCCAGTCTTTGCTCTTGTCGTCGCAGTTTTCGCCGCCAAGACGATTTATTGCACGCTCAATATCGTGAGTGGAAACAAAATTCATCAGCACGTCAAGCGTGGGTGCCGGATAATTTTCCGCAATGGTCATGACGGAATTCGCAAGATCAGCGGCTTTTCCGCCCTTTACAAAGTTGATTATCGCCTCACGGAACGGGTAGTTCATGACGGAATCAAGCTGATTTCCCAGCAGATAGCGGCGTTTTATGCCGTAGCTTTCCTTGTTGGAAGCATCCTCCCATACCTCACCGATAACGATTCTTTCATTGTCGAAGCTCTTGACGCTCTTGCGGAGATTGAACAGAAAACGATCAGGAAGCTCGTCTGCAACGTCAAGTCTCCAGCCAGCTGCGCCCTTGCTCAGCCAGTATTTCAGAACACCCTCGTCACCGCAGATAAAGTCAGTGTAATCCTCGTTGTTTTCCCACACGTTGGGAAGCGTATCTATGCCCCACCATGCTTCGTAGCTGTCTGGGTAGTTCATAAAGCTGTACCATTCATAATACGGACTGTCCTGTGACTGATATGCGCCCGGTCCGGGATATCTTCCGAACTTGTTGAAGTAAACGCTGTCGGCTCCCGTATGAGAGAAAACTCCGTCAAGAATTACAGATATACCGTATTTTTCGGCTTCACGGCAAAGCTCCTCAAAGTCGTCGTTAGTTCCTAAAAGCGGATCAGCCTTCATATAATCAGCAGTATTGTATCTGTGATTTTCATGCGATTCAAAAATCGGGTTTAAGTAGATGCAGGTCACGCCGAGATCGTGGAGATACGGCAGTTTTGACTGGATTCCGGCGAAGTCTCCGCCGAAATAGTCGTTGTTCCACACATGACCGTTTTCATCGGGCTTGTAGTACGGAGTTTCGCCCCATTCACGCATAACACGGTCAGCCGGAACTCCCTCGTGAACCTTTCCGCTCTTGCAGAAACGGTCAGGGAATATCTGATACATAACGCCGCCTTTGAGGAAATCCGGCGTCTGGTATGTGCTTTTATAGACAGTCAGCTGGAACAGATCGCCGAAGTCAACATTGCCTTCGTGGACATTCTGCTTCTTGATATAATGGCGAGTTCCGTTTGCGGTATATGAGAAATAGTAGTAGTGCACATCTGTATATTTTGCTGTATATTCCGTGGAATATGCATAGCAGTCGCCCTCATCGGTGATTTCTGTCATCCTGAGAAAGCGTTCCTTGAAGCCTGTACGGAAAAGTACAAGCACGGGCGGATAATCAAGTGTTATATCCTTTGAAAGTCTTATGGTAAAGCGGCAGGTCTCGTCCTGTCGGATTGCTCCGAAGACAGATTTATAGGAACGATCCCATGAATCATAGATCGGTTTCATATTCAGTTCTCCTTTTGAAAAAGAAGGCAGGAGCCTCCGGATCATAAAATGATCTTATGCTCCTGCCTGTATTTTGCCTTTGATTATCTTAAATACCAGATATTGTCAGCGTACTCTGTAACCGCACGGTCAGCGGAGAAGATTCCTGCGCCGGCAATATTGTTGAGGGACATCTTAGCCCACTTCATCTTGTCGTTGTAGCATTCCATAACGTACTTCTGAGTATTTCTGTAGCTGTCGAAATCAGCAAGAACCATATATGGGTCACGATCCTTGAGGGAATTTGCAACATCATTAAATGTGCAGCCGTTGATTCCGTGATACATACGCTCGATAGCTTCCTTGATAACAGGATTGCTGTTGAAGTAGTCGCCTGGTTTGTAGCCTCTTGCCTTCAGCTCGTTAACTTCGGGAGTTGTCATACCGAAGATGAAGATATTATCATCGCCGGCAGCCTCCTTGATCTCGATATTTGCGCCGTCAAGCGTACCGAGAGTTACTGCGCCGTTGAGCATGAGCTTCATGTTTCCTGTACCGGATGCTTCTGTTCCGGCAAGTGAGATCTGCTCGGAAACATCGGATGCCGGCATAAGGCTCTCTGAGAGAGTTACGCAGTAGTTTTCAAGGAATACAACCTGAAGCTTCTGATTGATGCGGGGATTCTTTCTGATTTCCTCAGAAATAGCCCATATCATCTTGATTATCTGCTTTGCAAGATAGTATCCGGGAGCAGCCTTTGCAGCGAAGATGTAAGTCTTGGGAGTAAATGGAGCGTCGGGATTATTGAGCAGATATGAGTAATCTGCAAGGATATTCATAACATTGAGGTGCTGTCTCTTGTATTCGTGGAGACGCTTTACCTGTACATCAAAGAGGCTTTCAGGATTAAGGATGATTCCGCTCTTGCTCTTTACACGCTTTGCGAATTTCTCCTTGTTTGCCTTCTTAACATCCATGAGTCTGGCGAGAACTTCTTCATCGTTCTGGAATGCTCTGAACTTTTCAAGCTCTGCGCCGTCCTTGATGAACTTATCACCGATAGTATCCCTGAGGAGCTGTGTGAGTCCGGGATTTGACTGATAAAGCCATCTTCTGTATGCGATTCCGTTTGTGACATTCTTGAACTTCTCAGGAGTATTCTCAAATTCCTCACGGAAAACAGACTCCTTGATAATCTCTGAATGGAGCTTTGAAACGCCGTTTACGCTGTGTGAAGCAGCAACGCAGAGTGTAGCCATGTGTATCATGTTATCCTTGATGATAGACATACGGGTTGTCTTTGCGCTGTCGTAGCCGTTTCTTTCCATAAGAGACTGGCAGTAACGGTTGTTTATCTCAACGATGATAGAGAAGATTCTCGGAATAACGTGCTTAACGAGGTTTACATCCCACTTTTCAAGAGCTTCTGCCATAACAGTGTGGTTTGTGTAAGCGAAGGTCTTTACAACGATATCCCATGACTTTTCCCATGTATATCCGCAGTCGTCGAGAAGTATTCTCATAAGCTCAGGGATAGCAAGTGTCGGGTGTGTATCGTTGATGTGGATAGCAACCTTTTCAGCGAGGTTGTCGAGTGTTCCGTAAACGTTCATGTGAGTGTTTACGATATCGCCTACTGCGGCAGCACAGAGGAAGTACTGCTGACGGAGACGGAGTGATTTACCCTCATTGTGGTTGTCGTTGGGGTAAAGGATCTTTGAGATAGCGTTTGCAATTGAATTCTTTGCAAGTGCGCTTTCGTAGTTGCCCTTGTTGAACATATCCATATCGAAGTTAGGAGCCTTTGCAGACCAAAGACGAAGAACAGAAACGCCCTCGCCGCCGTAACCTGATACATACATATCATAAGGTGTGGCAACAACTGTATTATAATTTACATGGCTGATGTAGTGATACTGATTGTCCCAGTATTCCTGAAGATCGCCCTCGAAATGAACGTCAATTGAAAGCTCAGGCTTTGGAACCAGCCATACTGAACCGCCGGGAAGCCAGTTATCAGGAAGCTCTGTCTGCCAGCCGTCTTCAAGCTTCTGCTGGAAGATACCGTACTCATAGCAGATTGAGTGTCCCATTGCCGGGAAGCACTGTGTTGCAAGACCGTCAAGGTAGCATGCAGCAAGACGTCCGAGACCGCCGTTTCCGAGACCTGCGTCAGGCTCGTGGTCGTAGATCTTGTCGAGGTTGATGTCGTAGGACTTGAGCATTGCTCTGATATCATCAGCAAGTTCAAGGTTGTAGATGCTTGTCTTGAGGGAACGTCCCATGAGGAATTCCATTGATAAATAGTATATCTGCTTGCCGCCGACAGAGTGGGTATGATTTATGAAGCTCTGCCTCTTGGCACCAAGGATATCCACAATAATTGAGGAAAGAACATGATAAACCTGCTTATCGGATGCTTCTTCAGGCGATACGCTGTAAAGTACCTGCAGTTTTTTCGGAAATTCTTCTTTGATTTTGTCCATGAGAGGATTTGCTTTTTTGGTTGCCATAATATATCTCCTATCTGCCGCCGGATGCGGCTTATTACTGTTTGTATAATTTTCCCACGTTATAATCATGCGTAAAACGATTTATCGAGAAAATAATTTACAAATGGTATTTTCTAAATTGTACCATGTTTCACCTCTTTTTGCAATTGTAACATTCTACAAATTTTTTTCAACTATATCTACATATTGCGTATTTTTCACAAAAAGCGTGCATTAAATTTCATAAAAAAACCATTTTTTCTCGTGTATTTCTACAATCTTACATTTTCCAACAAAATATTTTTGTGCATATTACACAATACATGGAGTATCTAAATTATTTTCTATATTTTTAAAAAATAAAACTTTAAAAACATTTGAAATTTGTGTAAATATGTGGTATAATATAGATAATAATCTGCGTGAGTATATCCAGAGCCGACTGGTCGCTCCGGAATGCACGATTTTCCGCTGTCCGGTCATTAATATTATTATTCATCAAAGCACTCAGGATATTCACCGCAAACGTGTAGAAAAAACAACAAAAAAAGACGGTAAAACCGCAAAAAAGAAAAGGATGATAATTATGGAAAAGAAAAAAGGCTTCTCACTACTCAAAACATTCATCGCAATTGTCTGCATTCTCTTTATTATAGTATCGCTGGCAGTAAATATCGCCTTTTCTGCCGGTAAAACACCGAATATTTTCGGAAAATGTATCTACCTCGTTGAAAAAGACTTTCAGGTGACAAGAAATGATCCCTCAAAGGACATCAAAAAAGGCGAGGCTCTTATCGCAAAGGCTATCACTGATTCCGATACACTCCTCAAGGACGATATCGTTCTCTGCTATCCAGCTGATTCTCCCGACAAGCTCTGTGTACGCAGCATTCAGGAAATCATCGTTGCCGCAGACGGTGCTGAAACATACATTACTGCCGAATCTGCTCAGTTCAGCGACTCCGGAAGTGCCATCACAAGAGACAAGATCACTGCTGTATGCACAGGCCATCCCAAGAGCAAGGAACTCGGCGCTTTCCTCAGATTTACCAAGAGCATTCCTGGTATCGCTCTTGAACTTCTCCTTCCCTGCGTTATCCTTGTGATATTCCTTATCGCTAAGATCGTTTCATCAAGAAACAACGCCGAAGAAGAAACTGATACCTATGATTTCTACGAGTACGACGAAGAAGAAAAGCTCAAGGAGGACAAGAAACCTTCTCATGCTAAGTCTGAAAATCCTCTCTTTGAGAATTTTCAGGAGATCCAGCCGAGCGGCGAGCTTGAGCGTAAGAAAATGTCTATCGTAGAGAATTTCAGCCAGAAAAAGGTAAACCCTGATTCTCCTTACCAGAAGGAAAAAGAACGCACTATGCAGTTCAAGGCTCAGCGCAGTGCTGAATCTACTTTCGCTGCTAAAAATGTCGGTGCTGCTTCTTCTACAGCTCCTACCGCTGATGCTCTCCGTGAGGAAATGCTCAGAAAAACAGCTGAAGCAGAACGTACAGGCAACTACAACATCAAGGGCACAGGCGGTTCTACAAAGCCGGCAGCATCCGCTTCCGATATCACAGGAGTTCTTCCCAAGGCTCAGCTTGCTGAAATGTCCAGAAGCGACGTTCCCAAGACAACTCCTCTCAGAAGCCAGTCTGCACAGCCTTCCGCAGCTCCCAAAAAGAGCAGTTCACCTGATATCTCCGATATCATCAAGAAAACTGACACCACAGCAAGAAAGAAATCTGCTGCTGATATGTCCGTTGACGATCTGCTTAAACTCATCGAGGATGAAAAGAAAAAACTTTGATCTGAATTAAAATGCAAAACGGACGGTGATTTGCCGTCCGTTTATTTGTCTGTCGTGAAGCTGCCGTTTTGTGGGACGTCGAGACGCCGTCCCCTACGGATGGCTGTTTTGCGTATTATGAATGTATGGGCGAACTGTGTTCGCCCGCAAAAAATTATGTTTATCGACAAACTAAAAAATGACGGCTATATGCCGTCATTCTTTTCGTTATTACTACATTTATTTATAAATTCCACGCCTGTTTCATTCAGAAAATCCTCCACAATGAAACGAGGACGTCCCTTCACCTCTGCGTATATCTTTCCGACATACTCACCGATGATTCCAAGGCAGAATAGCTGAAGTCCTCCGATAAGCCATATCGAACATATCGTACTTGACCAGCCTACAACCGACGAGCCTGTAATTTTTACCACAAACGACCATATAAAGGCAATAACGCTGATTATCGACATCATAAAGCCAAGCGATGTAATAAGCTTCAGCGGCTTTGTGCTGAATGATGTTATCCCGTTTATCGCAAATGAGATCATCTTCCGCAGCGGATATTTGCTCTCGCCGGCAAGACGTTCCCTGCGCTCATAGTAGACTGAACAGCTCTTGAAGCCAATCAGCGGAACCATTCCCCTCAGAAAGAGGTTGACTTCCTTGAACTCTGCAAGCTCCTGAAGCACACGGCGGCTCATCAGGCGAAAATCCGCATGATTATAGACCACATCCGCCCCCATTGCCTTCATGAATTTATAAAAAGCCTCGGCAGTGAATTTCTTGAAAAACGTGTCAGTCTTGCGGGCGCTTCTCACTCCGTAAACGACGTGATTTCCCTCATAGAAGCGTTCAAGCATTTCGTCAACAGCATTGATATCGTCCTGTAAATCGGCGTCCATCGTGATACACACGCCGCATATATCTTTGACTGTCATAAGTCCGGCAAGAACTGCATTCTGATGTCCGCAGTTGTGGGAAAGATTGATTCCGGAGAAAATTTCCGGCTCTGCGCTGTGAAGTTCCTGTATAATCTCCCACGTTTTGTCCTTCGAGCCGTCATTGACGAAAACCACACGGCTTTCGGGGGATATCATACTGCGGCTTCTGAGGGAAGCATATTTCTCCCTGAGTTGATTTGCTGTTTCACGGAGAACCTCCTCCTCGTTGTAGCAGGGGATCACCATATATAAAGTTTCGGGCATATTCATTGTAAAACCTCTGTTTTTTGCGATTTATAGATATTAACAGTATATCACAATCGGGAAATCATGTCAACTGCGCAGATAAAAAACAGCCGCACCTCGAAAGGTACGGCTATTCTGGAAGTAAAAACGATTACTTGATCTCGATTGTAGCGCCAGCAGCTTCGAACTTTTCCTTGATTTCGTTAGCTTCTGCCTCTGAAACGCCTTCCTTGATTGTCTTAGGAGCAGACTCAACTACTTCCTTAGCTTCCTTAAGGCCAAGACCGAGGATATCCTTAGCAGCCTTGATAACAGCCATCTTAGCGTCACCGAAGGAAGCAAGAACAACGTCGAATTCTGTCTTAGCAGCTTCGCCAGCAGCAGCGCCGCCAGCAGCAGGAGCAGCAGCAACCATTGCAGTTACGCCGAATTCCTCCTGGATTGCGTCTACGAGCTCAGCAAGCTCAAGAACGGAAAGAGTCTTGATATCTTCAACAAATTTTGTGATCTTCTCTGAAGCCATGATAATAATCTCCTTTATAATATTATTTTGCCTGTGTCAGGCGATAGATTTAAGCTGCAAATTTAAATTGAATGAAATCAGGCAGCTTCTTCTTCTGATTTCTTGTCTGCGAGTGCCTTGAGTGTAGCAGCAAGCTTCTGGATGGGTCCCTGAAGAGAACCAACGAGCTGAGCGAGGAGCACGTCCTTTGAAGGAATCTTGGAAAGAGCAATAACTCCAGCCTGATCGTAAACTTCACCCTCAACATAACCTGCCTTAAGATTGAACTTATCGTCTCCAGCCTTTTCTGCGAACTTTCCGAGGATTCTTGCGGGAGCTGTCTGGTCTTCGTTAGAAAGAGCGATAGCTGTTGTTCCGTTGAGAGCCTCTTCAAAGCCTTCGATACCGCAGTTCTGGAAAGCACGGAGAAGAAGTGTGTTCTTCTCTACGAAGTAGTTAACTCCAGCCTCACGAAGCTCTCTTCTGAGCTTTGTATCCTCCTCAACAGTGATACCCTTGTAATCAACGAGAACACCTGAAACGGATGCCTTGATGAGGTCTGTAAGCTGTTCAACTCTTGCCTTCTTAGCCTCGAGTACTGAATTGCTTGGCATTGTGTATTCACCTCCGAATGAAATGTCATCGTATCCGAAAGCAAAAAATGCCCTTATCCGACAGCTCGGAAAAGGACAGAAATAATTCGTATGAATTAATTGCTATTCCTCGGCGGGACTTACAAATCTTCCGATTATGCCGGCTGTCTTTAGAATACGATATGTACTGTGTATTACACAGCTTTATTATTGTATCACACTTTTTCGGGCTTGTCAAGGGTTTTTTTGAATTTTTTCAGTAAAAATTGTAGCACTACAAACGTGAACAGGGTGCAGTGTCACGCAGTTAAAAATGTACGGTATAAAATTTGTTCCCACGAGCGAATGGCAAGTTCAGAGACGTACAGAGGAATGTGCGGAACGCACATGGGAACGTGAACAGGGTGCAGCGTCACGCAGTTAAAAATGTACGGTATAAAATTTGTTCCCACGAGCGAATGGCAAGTTCAGAGACGTACAGAGGAATGTGCGGAACGCACATGGGAACGTGAACAGGGTGCAGCGTCACGCTGCTTGACAAATGTTGGAATAAAGGGTATAATTGAATAAGAATATAAATAAAGAGGTATAAATATGAACGAGGGAAAAAGACTGCTCAAGTTTATTCTTATTCTGACGCTTGTAATGGGAACGCTGACGATAGCGCTTCTTTATGCAACAGGACAGCGTGAAAAAAACAACACATATATCGTTGTAAATCCGGCTACAATGGAGCTTGTACAGCTTGAACAGCCGAAAGAAGGCGATTCGATAGCTGTAATAGATACCACTGAAGGTGAGATTCGCATGGTGCTTTATCCGGAACGCTCACCGGAGGCTGTAAGAAATTTCATGGAGCTTGCAAGATCTGGCTATTACGATGACACATACATTTTCGAATCACGGGAAGGCAAGTACTTCGGCGGCGGAACTCCGGCGAAAAACGGTTCTGTCGGAAAGACTACAAACGAGCATATCGAGCGTGAACTTCATCAGGATCTGTGGCCTTTCAAGGGTGCAGTCTGCATGGTTCAGACAGATTATGTCCGTACATTCAAAGAAAAAGTTTTCGGCGGCGGAACATATTATAACGGAAGCCGCTTCTATGTCCTCAATTCAATCGAATTCACAGACGATATCATCAGCGATCTGAAGGAAAATTCTGCAAGCGCAGAACTCGCTGACGCTTTTATCGAAAAGGGCGGAATCCCGAATTTCTCACAGCAGATGACGATTATCGGACAGACCTACGAGGGCTTTGACGTAATCGAAAAGCTTTCCTCACTGGAGGGAAAGGATACAGGAAAATTCTATACTCCTGCTGAGGATGCAAAGATAAAATCCATAAAAATAGAAGAATATAAGTCCGGAGAGACTGAGAAAAAATAGTCACGCTTTACGAATATTCCGTTATCTTGCACCGGCAGTTTGACCGATTCTTACAAATTTAAGCGGAAAGTATTTACAAATTGGAAAAAATGTAGTATAATGAATGGGTTGATTAAAACTAAGCACATATAACGATTTCTTGTTTCACGAAAAAATCAAGGAGTGAAATTTATGTTTAAAAGAATATTAGCAGCACTGCTCTGCACTGTCATGACAGCAGCTGCCGTTACTTCATGCGGAAAGGATGTCAGCACTGACGAAAAGAGCAGCAGTTCATCTGAGGAAGCTGCAACGTCTGCCGCTGGTGATAAGGAGACAGAAACTTCTCCGGTCTCAGAAGCTGCAACTGAAAAGCCGAATGCTCCCGCAGCCAAAAAGACGGTGGATATTTCAAGATTCGGTGACAGATCAGTTCCTGATATTGACCTTGAAAACGCTTCTGTCAAGAACTTCACAGCTCCCAAGGTCGGCGATGATATCATCATCATTAAATTTCAGGGCTATGACGGCGAAGTAAAAATAAGACTTTTCCCCGAATACGCAGAGCTTGGCGTTGAAAATTTCGTTGGTCTTGCTGACAAGGGCTACTATGACGGACTAACAATGCACAGAATCATGGCTGACTTCATGATTCAGGGCGGAGATCCTCTCGGTACAGGTACCGGCGGAGAATCTGTCTGGGGCGGAGATTTCGACGGCGGTGTTTCTGATAAACTCACTCATGCCGCTGGAACTCTTGCATACGCAAACAGCGGAGCAACTTCAACAAACGGAAGTCAGTTCTACATCGTAACCGGTGAGGTCTATGACGATGAATATATTAAAATGCTCGAATCAAACGGATATTCATTCTCTGACGATGTAAAGAAAATTCTTGCCGCAGCCGGCGGCGCACCGTGGCTTGACGGCGGTTATACCGTTTTCGGTCAGGTTTATGAGGGACTCGACATAGTATTCACAATTCAGGATACAGAGGTATATCAGAGCAATCCTTTCAGTACAGAGGCAAGTACTCCTGCTGAACCGGTTGTTATTGAATATATAAAAACAGGAAAATATGAGGGCGAGGAACTTAAATGGTTTATCGCAGACTACATGGACGGAGCTTCAGATACAGAAAAAAAGACAGAAGCTTCTGATGAAAACTGAAAGTAGAGTAAAAGAAAAAAGATCGGAATGAAAAATTCCGGCATTAAGGAGAGAATTTGTTTGGATAAGTTTATTATAAAGGGCGGCAGACGTCTTACCGGTAATGTCGTTATCAGCGGCGCAAAAAATGCAGCTGTAGCTATTCTTCCCGCAGTAATCCTGTCTGATGAGCCATGTGTTATCGAGAATGTTCCCAATATCAGCGATGTAAATATATGCCTTAAAATCCTCAGAGAAATGGGCGCAACAGTTGAAAATCTCGGCAAGGATGTCTACAGAATTGATCCTACCGGCATCGACAAGGTGTGCGTACCCTATGAAACAGCAAGAAAAATGCGTGCTTCATACTATTTCCTCGGAGCACTTTTAGGAAAGTTCAATAAGGCAAGAGTATCAATGCCCGGCGGATGTCCTCTCGGCGACCGTCCTATTGATCAGCACCTCAAGGCATTTTCCATACTCGGCGCAGAATATACCCTCAGTCAGGGGATGATCGACCTTAAAGCAGACAAGCTCAGGGGAAATCAGATATTCTTCGACGTTGTTACAGTAGGAGCAACAATGAATGCTATGCTCGCAGCTGTAAAGGCAGAGGGACTTACTGTTATCGAAAATGCGGCTAAGGAGCCTCATATCGTTGATCTTGCGAATTTCCTCAACTCTATGGGCGCAAATATCATGGGCGCCGGAACTGATGTTATCAAGATCAGAGGCGTAAAGCATCTCCATGGAACTAATTACTCTGTTATCCCCGACCAGATCGAGGCAGGAACTTTCATGATCGCTGCCGCAGCAACAAAGGGCGATATCATTGTTGAAAATATTATCCCTAAGCATCTTGAATCAATTACAAAAAAGCTTGAAAAAATCGGTGTAA
Organism: Ruminococcus sp.; assembly: GCA_017513795.1. Classification (GTDB taxonomy): domain Bacteria; phylum Bacillota; class Clostridia; order Oscillospirales; family Ruminococcaceae; genus Ruminococcus. The sequence continues at coordinate 1,268 of JAFXEJ010000153.1, read as the reverse complement.
ATATCGAGCAGTACGACGACAGCATGAGAGTATGGGTTGACGGACCTCTCGTAAAGGCAAATGTCAAGACTACTCCGCATCCTGGTTTCCCGACAGATATGCAGCCGCAGATTGCTACACTGCTTATCCTCGCTGAAGGAACAAGTATCGTTACTGAGGGTGTCTGGGAACAGCGTTTCCGCTATGTGGACGAGCTCAGACGTATGGGCGCAGATATCACTGTGAACGGCAAGGTTGCTCTTATTGAGGGCACCGGAAAGCTCATGGGCGCTCCTGTAAAGGCTTGCGACCTCAGAGCCGGAGCAGCTCTTATCATAGCTGGTCTTGCTGCTAACGGAATCACTGAAATTGAGGATATCTTCCATATCGAAAGAGGTTACGACTGCATGGAAGGAAAGCTTCGTGCACTCGGCGCTGATATCGAAAAGATAAGTGTTCCCGATAATAAGACAGCTGAAACTGATAATTCCAGAGCAGCAGTCTGAAAAACACTTGACAAATAAGGTCAGTTGTGGTATCATCATAATTGAACATATCATAAATCGTTGATGAGAAAGGCAGTTTTCAGCGCTTTTTCAGAGAGCAGCCGGCTGGTGCGAGGCTGCAAAGCAGAAAATATGCACACCGTCTCTGAGTGCGTCCAATACACGCCGGTCGCTCCCGTTACAGAGCCAATGAGATACGGAGTTTTTGTCTCCGTGTGAATCAGGGTGGAATCACGGTAAATTATCGTCCCTTGAGCCTTTTTATGGGCATGAGGGGCGATTTTTGTTTTTGTGGGTGATAATTATGAATGTGCCTGTACGGAAATCAATCCGGCTTCATGGCTATGATTACAGCCGGAATGGTGCGTATTTCGTGACCGTTTGTACCAAAAATAAACAACATTATTTTTGGGAAAACAATGATAAATATAAACCCGTATCACCGTATGGAAGCGGTGATACAAATGTAGGGGCGAACTGCGTTCGCCCGCAAAATAGGATACATTTATCACCAATCGGAATCGCTGTAAAAAATGAATTGAAAAAAATTTCATTATTATACGACGGAAAAATAAAAATAACAAAATATGTAATAATGCCTAATCATATTCATTTGATTATTGTTATTAATAATTGTGTTATCGGGCGAACACAGTGTATAATGTAGTAAGATAGTATACAGAAAGTGCAATGACATAGTATACAGTTTTATGGTAAAATAAAAGGCATAGGGAAAACTTCAAAAGGAGGTTTTAAATATGCCATGGAGGAATAAAACTGTGG
>JAFXEJ010000152.1 GCA_017513795.1 Ruminococcus sp. | reverse complement strand
TCCGCATAGGGCTGCATTTATCAGGAATCAATTTCAGCATTTTATAATAACGGAAGGAGGAACATAAATGAAAATAGTAATAGAAGAACTATATAATTTAATAGAAGCAGTAATAGTAACATGGTTCATAACGTCTTATTTTAAAACTAATAATAAGTATCCTGATAAAATGACAAAATTGGCAGTATTTATTTTAATTGTGATTCAAATAAATGCAGTAAGTATATTAGAGTTACATTGGGTTCTTACACTGATGATTTCATCAATATCTTTATTAGGAATAACGACACTGCTCCTTGAAGGAAATATCTCTGAACGAGTTATAATTTCAAGTACAGCTATTTTGTTTCTTGCATTAAGTGATATCTGTGCCTTTACGTTAATAGGGAAATTATTGAGAATCGATTATAATGAGTTGGTTATTAATAGTAACTTTTCAAGGTTATTATGTGTGTCAGTGGCTAAGCTGATTTATATAGTTGCAGCAAGCTCGATTCTGTTTTTTAAAAAGAAATACAATCTATTCATACATAAGAGAGAAGCAATTGTTATAATAATCACTATTTCGATGTCAGGAATTCAAATATCGCTTCTTCGAAATATTATAGATGAGCAACAGAAATACTATAATATTTTTTTGATTATTTTATTATGTGTTATTATTCTGAATGTGATTTTATATTATGCTATGATATACATTGGAAAAAAGAATGTCGCTGAGAAAAACTATGCCTTAATGCAAAAACAGTTTGAACTGCAAAGTGAAAGTATTTACGCATTAGAGCAAAAATATGATGAAACAGCTAAAATTCGGCATGATATAAAGAATTATCTTGCTTTGGCTCTTAATATGGCTGAACAGAAGAAATATACAGAGCTTGTTCAGTTCCTTGAAACCCTTTTAGAAGAAAAGATTAATTCTATTACAAGTTATATTAATACAAAACGCAGCGTATTAGGAGCAGTTTTAAACTCAAAACTTTCTAAGGCAAAAAGCAATGGTATAGAAATGAAATGCTATATTTTAAGCGAGTTTGAAAGCATATCCGACATGGATCTTGGAATTCTCTTTGCAAATTTACTTGATAATGCAATAGAAGGCTGCGAAAGAAATAAAAACAATTCTGAAATTATTATAAAAACATGGACAGAGGTTGGATATTACTTTTTAGAGATCAGCAATACGGTTGAATCTGATATTTTAAGTGATAATCCTTATCTTAAAACAAAAAAGAAGGATTCAGAACTACATGGAGTAGGATTGCGTTCTGTTAGGGATATTGTAAAGAAATATGAGGGTATGATTAGCTTTGAACAAAAAGGATATATATTCAATGTTTATGTTTCGTTAGAAAAAACTTCTTCGTAATAATAGACATAGGTTCGGTATAAATATGTAATTTATGCCACCAGAATGTATTTTGTGACACATATATTGACGTATATAATTATATGAGCTATACTGGCAACAGAGGTGAAGGTGTATGATTTCCTTTCTGAGCCGTCGTATAGCTCTTTTTTTGAAAGATAATGATATAATTGATGAGGAAACATCTCAGGTATGTCAGTATGGTTTTGAGATCATTATTTCAACAATAGTCGGATTTTTACTTGTCGTCTTTATAGGAGTATGTTGTGGTGAAATTATTTCAGCTATTTTATTTTATATAATATTTGTAGGAGTAAGGCTTTTCACAGGCGGATATCATGCATTGACCCATTTTAGATGTAAACTTTTACTATGTATTTGCTGTACGTTTTCGGTATTATCAACGAAAGTTTTTGTAAGTAATTATAATTTTTGCGTGCAGTCTGTAATTATACTTTTATATCTTGTAACGGTATTATTATTTTCTCCAATTGAACATAAAAACGCTCCTCTAGATGGTTTCACAAAAAAACGTAATAGAGCTATTTCCATAATTGTTTCATTTATCTTATCATCTGTTATCACGTTTGGATATTTTGAACTAAAAAAAATTGCTATGGTTTCATCGCTGACATTATTGGTGGTAGCACTTTTAATAATGTTATCAAAATTTACAGAAAGGAGGGATTTGGATGAAAAAATGTGTCAAGAAAATTCTTACTCTTAGTTCTAAGCTGAGCAAGGAACTGGCGGTTAGATCATGTAGTGTTGTTTCTACATTTGATTCTTATCAGCCTGTAAGACCTGAAGCTGTTACAAAGCTTGCAAATTCCAAGAAGAATAAGTAATCCCCTTGTTCTGAACGTTACGATTTTCCAAATCGGTCAACATTGATTTTACTGATGATGCAAAAAGCTAATATGCTTTGTGGTTAGTTGTGTCTGAGGTGAAATCATAATTGAAAGTAAAAAATCACATTATTAAGGAGGAATTCTTATGAAAAAAACATTAAAAAAGGCTATGGCTTCTGTTATGGCTGCAACTATTATAGTTGGTAGCGCTGGTACAATGAATGTAGGTGCGACAGATGTTACAGTATCATTTTCGCCGTCTGCAAGTGCTTATCTTTACAGAGGAAGCACTACTATTACGGCTACAACAAGATGTTCATATTATTGTACTGTAAAAACTGCTCAGATAACAAGTACAACTGGTGGACTTGTTACATCAGGAAATACCGTAAGTGGTAGTTATAATAATGTGGATACTCCAGCTACTGTAACTGGTTATGGAAAGGGATTCACAAGTGCTTCATCGTATCATTATGTTAATACTAGTGACCATGGTGATGGAGACAAAGAGTTAACAGTTTACTGATGAGATTATAGCAGAGCCACAATTACATATTTCTTGTGGCTCTGCTGGATTTCATAAATAAAGGTGAATATTATGTATAAAAAAATACTTGCGCTCGTGTTGCCAATCACATTACTATTAAGCGGATGTTCCAAGGATAATACTGATAATAGCATCGATAAAATTAGCTCCGTTAGAGGAACTTTACTTCTTAATTCAATAGAAAATATATATCCTGATGGATTAATTACGCAAAGCATTAACGGCTCAAATCATATTTATTTTGATTTTGAAAAAATGGATCAGACTGTATTATGCTCAAAGCCAAATTGTATGCATAATAATGCTGAATGTATATCTAAGGTCGTTGGCGAATGCCCAATCATTTATAACGATTATATATACTATTTCGTCTCAGTAAATGGTGTAAAAGAAACCAAAAACGGACGTGAGTTCTATATCAATTCCAAGTTGAATCGTATTTCCTTAGAAACATCAGAGATAGAAAAAGTTACAGAATTTACAGATTGTGAACCCAGAACCAACTATCTGATTTACAATGATAAAATATATTTTTGCGGACATGACCTTAACCCGACCGAAGATGAATACGGCAATATTCTTTCTGGTTCATCCGGCGGTACAACATTTATATGCAGTATCGATCTTAAAACTGGTGAATACAAAAACTATGGAAGTGTTTACGACGGAGATAAACAATACGAGGGTGCGTCATCATCCAGCAGTGGTCATATATCAGGATTTTACAACTCTAAAATTTATATGGAATACAGTTTCAGCAAAGAAAAGTTGGACACAATTGATTTGACTAAAACGGATCCTAGAGACGTTTTTACTGTAATGAATTTTGAGTTTAACCCGGAAACCGAAACAATAAAAGAAAGCATATTGCCTTCAGGTTCGTATATATGGGGGAATACTTATGTTTATAGTAATTATCCCGAAAATTCAAGTACTGTATTATATAATGGAGATAAATATACTGTTGATTCAGTGGATTCATACATTAGTGGAAAAGCTTTTAATTATAAATTGTTTTTATCCGGAAAATGGTATGATATAAAAAACGGAACAGAACATATTTGGAATGATGAGTACAAGTATTGGCGAGTCATAACAATGTATGAAGATGAATATATCCTTGCAAATCCTGAGAGTACTAAATTTGAAAAAATGAATGAAGAAGAACTTCTCGCACTTGATAAGGAAAAATAAAATGAATACTTTGAAACTAAAAAACGTTAACAAGCATTATGGCAAGAAAAAGCACGCACTCTGTGATTTTACATTTGAATTTACTAACGGGATCTATGGGCTTCTCGGTCCGAACGGAGCGGGAAAATCTACCCTTATGAATATTATTACGGATAATCTTCTCCCCGATAAGGATGGCGGAAAAATATACTGGAACGGCGAGGAAACAAGGATTCTCAAGGATAAATTCCGAAGCTGTTCAGGCTTCATGCCGCAGCAGCAAAACCTATACGAAAGCATGACTGCGCATACTTTTTTGAATTATATTGCTGCTCTTAAATGCCTTGATAAAAAGAGGGCTGAAAAAGAAATTTCTGCAATTATTGAGCGTGTTGAACTTACCGACAGCATTGATAAGAAGATGGGCGGATTTTCCGGCGGAATGAAACAACGTGTGCTTATTGCCGCCGCAATGCTTGGTGATCCGGACTTGCTCATACTCGATGAACCTACAGCCGGTCTTGATCCGAAACAGCGGGTGATAATCCGCAATATGGTCTCGGATTTAGGTCAGGAGAAGATCATTATAATTTCTACTCATATTGTTTCTGATATTGAGACAATCGCAAAAGAGATTCTTTTTATCAAAGAGGGACATCTGATAGACAGCGGCACTATTCCGGAACTTGTTGAAAAGGTAGAAAGCGGTGAAAAATCACTGGAAAATCTTTATATGCAATACTATGGAGAATTGCAAAAATGAGAGTAGTATCAACAGAGTTAAGAAAATTGTTCAGCAATAAGATGTTTCTGCTGATAATTGCCGCAGTATTTGTACTGAATGGTTATCTTATGGTCAGAACTGCAAATTCCGGCAATGCAAAGCCTTCAGATTATAAAGAGGTCTATTCAGAGATGGAAGGACTTTCAGATATAGAAAAGCTTGACTGGCTCGATGAGCGGATACAAGAATATTCTGGTCAGCATAGTTATAATTTTGAAGTGCTGCACGAATTACACGAAGAATGCTATAACGTAGTTCATTATGAGGATTATATTGACAATATAGACGCTCAGGCAAAGTCTATGACGAGCATCTCTATTTTTGCCAAAAAGGGAACTTTTAACTACCGGAATATTCAGAAAACTCCTCCGGCATATGATAATATGCGTGATGTAAAGCCGGAATTTGACATATCTGAAGGAATCCTTCTTGCAACCGATAATGGATTTACAGACATACTTTCAGGCTTTATTTTGTTGTTTGCCTTGCTTTTAATTATGATTTCAGACAGAGAACAGGGAATGTCCGCATTGTTGTTTTCGCTGAAAAGAGGCAGAGGCTATCTGTTGACTGCGAAAATTATAGCGTTGGCTATAACGATTCTGGTCAGTGTGGCTTTGATATGTACAGAAAACCTTATCATTTCCGCAGTGCTCTATGGTCTGGGTGATCTTTCAAGACCTATTCAATCGGTCAGCGGTTTTTTAGGATGCAATATCAGAATATCAGTTTCAGTATATTTAATTCTGTATCTGCTTTTTAAATTCTTAGCATTGTTCCTTATAGGTATGATACTCACACTAATTGCGGTAAATACAAAAAATACAGTATCATTCTTTGGACTTACTGCCGTAGTTCTTATTACAGAAGGAATGCTTTATCAGAAGATTGAACCACTGTCGATTTACAGTATTTTCAGATATGTAAATATCATATCTTTCACAAAGGTCAACGATATTTTCTGTACATATAAGAATATAAATTTCTGGGAATATCCGGTTCCGCTGATACCAACTGTTTTAATGGCAATTGCAGTTATATCGGCAGTATGTATACTGCTTTCGATCATTATCTATATAAAAAAGAGAAATCTTGAATTCAGAAGATTAAGCTCAAAGCTTCATCTGTTTAAAGGGCAGCGAGTACATTCAAAGGTATATTACACGTTCTTTAAATCGCTGGTATTTCAGAAGGGAATATTTGTTATTATAGTATTTATATTCGTGTATAGTTTGTTGAACGATAGCTTTATAAAAAAATACGATATTATAGATGTTTATTATACATACTATGCAGACGAGCTTGAAGGCGATATTACACAGGAAACATTGGATTACTGCGAAAGCGAAGATGCTCGTTTTAATGAAATTAATGCTTGTATAGCAGAATTACAGGAGAATTCTGCCGGTTATTCTGCGGAGGTGGACGAGCTGCAGAAAAAGCTTGCGCCTTCAATGGGATTTTACCCGATGAGAGATAGAATAACTGAGATAAAAGACCAGCCGAATGCACAGGTATTCTATGATACCGGTTACAAAAGAGCCTTTGGAATCGGCGGTTATGACGATGATATGAAGTATGCGCTCGTAACGATGCTTATGTGTATCTTTCTTGTCTCACCGCTTATCGCAAACGATAATAAATACAGAATGAGTTTTGTTATCAACTCCACACGTTCCGGACGAAAAAGCTATATCAGAAGGAACATTCTGGTATCTTCCGTGTATGGGATAATCGCTTCGCTGTTGTGGATAATCCCTTATGCTAAGCTTATAAATGATTATTACGGTCACAGCGGACTTTTGGCATCTGTGAGGAGTATCACTGACGTTACCGATTTTCCTGTAAATATGACTGTTCTTCAATATGCTTTAATGGTGACATTTCTGAGGATTTTCTTTGTCACACTATCCGCTCTTATGATGCTTTGGATATCGTCAAAATGCAGGAATACAACTTCTGCCATACTAATAAACTTTGCTGTATTTGCTCTGCCGATAATAATTTATCTGTTTGGTGCAAAGATGATGGTTAATATCGGATTTACCCCTCTGCTGAGCGTAAATGTTCTGATAAATAGTCCGAGTTATATTAATCTGTTATTGATATTACTTGTAGGTATAATTATATTTCTGAAAAGAATATTAAAATTCAGGATTCATAAATGAAACCTGAGCTGAATATATAGTCATTTTGCAGAACAAAGAAAGCAAGATATTATTTGCTTTACGTTAACTCGTCAGCCTGTGTACATATGTATGCAGGCTTTTTTATACTCTAAACTTTTTTGCGAAAGGAAAAACATTATTTCAAAAAATGACACTTTTCTATTGCATTTCAAAATTTGCATAGCAATCGCATATCAAATAAAAATGAGGATACAAATATAATCGTTTTGCTTAAAAACGGATATATTTATATCCTTTTTTTGTGTCCTTTTTTCTGACTTTAATGAAAGGACACAAGGATGATATTTGACTGTAAATGGCTGTGTATAGCCGCAAAGTATCCATAGCCTTCATTTGATTTTAAATCGAATGGAGGTGAAAAAATGAAGAAAAACACAGTGCGTGTTTTTGATACTATATCGAAAAAAGTAGTAAGAGTTGAAGTGAGTGATGAAGTTCGTACACATTATAAAATACTGCTTAAAAATTCTGTGATTCTTGCAGAGCAGATACGAACAATAGACCGTAACGGACTGCAAAATTATGTAGGCTCGGTCGAAATGGAAGTTATGGCGAAAGTGGATAAGGCGTTAAAAATAAGTATGGGGGTAAATGAAAATGAGTAAATATGGAACGAATCGCTTATAAGCAGTATTTTAAAAAATGAAAAATATGTCGGTGATGCGCTGATGCAAAAGACTTTTACGAGTGACTGCATAACGCATAAAATTGTGAAAAACAACGGTCAGCGTCCGATGTATCTGGTGACGAATAATCACGCTCCCATAGTTGACCGTGACACATATAATCGGGTTCAGTAGGAGCTTGCAAGACGTTCCCGCAAACGTAAAATCAGCGATAAGGCAATAACTGAGCAAGGCAGATATTCAAGTAAATATGCACTTACGGAACTGCTTATTTGCGGTTACTGCGGAACTCCGTACCGAAGAACCACATGGGCTGCAAGAGGTAAAAAGCAGATCGTGTGGCGATGTATCAGCCGTCTGGAACACGGAAAAAAATATTGTCCTGATTCGCCTACAATCAAGGAAGAATTGCTTCACAAAGCTATAATTCACGCAATTAATAATTACTATTCCTGCCGTGACGATATTGCAAGAATTTTGAAAGCTAATATAGGTTCTGTATTTGAATGTCAGGGACAGGAGGAAATTATCAGTATCGAAAACAGATTAAAAGAAATCGACAGAGCAAGAAATGATATGGTGACGCTGATAGCTTCGGGGGGCTGCGATGAGGACAGGCTCGACAGTGAATTTTCAAGACTATATCAAGAAGAACAGCGGCTTAGCGAACAGCTGGAAATGCTAAAATCTCAGAATAAAACTTCCGCAGAAACTCAGGCAAAGCTTGATAAAATTATGAAGATGATTGAGCAAGAGAAATTTGAATTAGAAACCTTTGATAATGTGCTTATCCGTAAGTTGATAGAGTGCATAAAAGTACTTAGCCAAACTGAGATACTGGTTATTTTCAAGGGTGGATACGAAGTAAAATCTGGAAAGAGAAAATAAAAACGGCGAAATAATCAAGTGCAATGGTTTTAAGATTGAAGTTTTTGCAGATGAATACAAAGAAATAGAAATTGATATTTTCTCTGCTGCGGAAGGTTTTGAACTGATGAAAAATAGTTTTGAAGAAGCTGTGCAGTTTACAAAGGATTACATTGACAGCGAAGAAAAAGAGTATCAGAGGATAATTGAAGAATACAGCAGAAAATCTGAATAAAATTCTCCCTGTATGAGTGAAAAATATATAGGCAATGTAGGGTGCGATGCCCACATCGCACCCTAGACATATTACATTCATAACGGGCGGATGTAGGCATCCGCCCCTACATAAGAAATAAAACAAAAAATATGTTTGCCTACGAAAATTTTACACATACATTCTCCTTTCGTTACTTGATTTTATATGAAAAAAATGATATACTTATATCATGAAAGTAAGGAGGGCAGTTTATGGGTATTTATCTGAATCCGGGAAATATAGATTTTCAACAAGCTTTGAATTCAAAAATATATATTGACAAAAGTATGCTGATTGAATATGCAAACAGCGTAATTTACACCGAACAAAAATATATCTGTGTGAGCCGTCCAAGAAGATTCGGCAAATCAATGGCGGCGAATATGCTGACAGCATATTACAGCAGAGGTTGTGATTCTCGTGAGATGTTCAGTAATCTGAAGATTTCGGAAGATGAATCCTTTGATAAACATCTGAACAAATATAACGTGATTCATATCAATATGGTTAATTTTCTGGAACGCTCAGGATCTATTGACGAGATGCTTGATTACCTGAAAAAACGGCTTCTTCATGAGATAAGAAAAGAGAATGGCGATGTTGAGTGTTTTGACTGGAACGATCTGGTTTCTGTACTTGATGAAGTGTTTCAGGAGAAGAAAATCCCATTTATTTTTATAATTGATGAGTGGGACTGTGTTTTCAGAGTTCATAAAAGCGATGAGGCTTCTCAGACAAAGTATCTTGATTTTTTACGGAATCTTCTGAAAGACCAGAGTTATGCAGCACTTGTATACATGACAGGAATTCTGCCGATAAAGAAGTACGGTGAGCATTCTGCAATAAATACATTTTACGAATATTCTATGACTGACGCCGAACCGATTTCGGAATTTACCGGTTTCACGGAAGATGAGGTTAATGAACTTTGTGAAAAGTATAATAAATCATTTCCGGAAATGAAACGCTGGTATGATGGCTATAATCTGAACGGAATTTCAATTTATAATCCAAAGTCTGTTGTTGAATCGATTCTTCGTGGACAGTTCAATAATTACTGGACTTCAACAGAAACTTATGAGGCTTTGAAAGTTTACATTGAGATGAATTTTGACGGCTTGAAAGATAAGGTCACGAAGCTGGTAGCAGGTGAGAAGATTGAAATAAATCCCGGAAAATTCCAGAATGATATGACTACGCTCAGAAGTTCGGATGATATTTTTACCCTTCTGGTTCACCTTGGTTATCTGACATATGATTTTTATACGAATCAGGTCTGGATTCCTAATAGCGAAGTCGCTCAGGAGTTTATTAATTCGATTGAGGATGGCGGTTGGGAAGAAGTTATGAGATCAATTAAATCCTCTGACGAACTTCTTAAAGCAACGCTGAACTGCGATGAAGAAAAAGTTGCGGAACTGGTAGACAAGGCACACAGCGATAATACTTCGATTATTAAATACAATGATGAAAATTCGCTGTCTTGTGTGATTTCTCTTGCATATTATTCTGCAAGAAAGACTTATACAACAGAACGAGAACTTCCAGCCGGAAAAGGCTATGCGGATCTTGTTTTTCTGCCGAGAAAAAACAACAGCAATCCGGCTATGATCGTGGAACTTAAATATGACAAGTCCGCCGATGGTGCTTTGGAACAGATCAGGAAAAAACAGTATACAGACTGCCTGAAAGATTACAGCGGTGATATTTTGCTGGTTGGAATTAATTACGACAAGGACAGTAAATCTCATACTAGCATGATTGAAAAAATTACAAAATAAAATTTCAGCTGAATATTGCGGAACATATGATAAAGCAATGTCATCTTTTTTGTAGTATAGTTACAAGCCTAAATAAAGTAGAACACTCAGATTTCTGAGTGTTCTCTTTGTTTATATTCATTTTTACGTCGTCAATGCGAATACACTTTTCGCCGTCCTTGTAATTGAAAAGTACCACGATTTTATAAGCTGTTGACGAAAGTATCAATAGGAGAATAGGTTCAGTACTATCTTGCTTCTTTTTGCTGAGCCTGTTCATCAAGAAGTGCAGTGATAAGGTATTCTACCTTTCCTTTATTGCGCTCAGAAAGGGTGCGCCAGTTGTTAAGAAGGCTTTTTTCGTCGTCGTTCAGCGGCTGTGAGGTTCTGAAATCGGAGCGTCCGGCAAGATAGTCAAGGCTTATTCCGTAATAATCGGCGAGCTGAATTGCACGGTTAAACGGCAGTTCACGTTCGCCCTTTTCGTATTTTCCGTAATATTGCGTTGCTGTTTCAAGAACTTCGGCTATATCCGTCTGAGTTTTGTCTGAGTCCTCTCTCAGATCACGAATTCTTTTGTACCAAGCCATAAATGACACTCCTTTCTGAATTTATTTTACCACAAATGGCTAAAAGGTATTGACATTTTTAATCATAATAGGTTATAATATATTCAAATTTAGTCATATATGATTAGATGGAGTAAATTGAAGGATGACACACCACACAAGCACATCATATGGCTGTGCGGTATTGCCTTAAGATTTACAGAAACATAATTGTCTGTATTGGCGATTATACATATTAAATTTTATTTGAAATAGGAATTGAGGGATTTATTATGGAAAAAGAGAAAAAAGTCAGCGACGGTACTATTGAACTTATCACAGGAAATTCTCTGTTATTGTGCAACGACTTTGCAGACGGTATGGTATTGGAAAAAATACTCGTTGTTGTAGGTCTGCTCATATCAATTGTGGGTATTGTCCGTGCTTTTTTAAGCTATAAAAAGCAAAGTAAAAAGGGAATGTGCATATTCCTCGGTATTTTAGGTGCATTATATGTTGTGGCATGTATAGGTCTGTCGTGTATGTTTATTTTTAAATGATTATAAAAAAATGATACAAATGTTAACTTAAAAAAGAACTGAATAGTTCTCTACTGTGTAGCAGATGTAAGAAGGACAGAGGGCTATTTTGCATATTATAAATTTAGAGACGACCAATGGTCGTCCGCAAAAAATATGTTTATCGACACGCTGAAATCCCCCGAAAGACAATAACATCTTTCGGGGGATTTTTCACACCACGTCCATAAGAAGCTTTCTGAAATCCTTTTTCGCAAAGTATTTCACTTCAACAGGAGCGGCATATTTTTTACATCCGATTTTTTCTCTGGAAAGAATTTTAATTTTCCGTGGATTATCAAAGACAGCGTAAGCAAGTTCATCTGAGTCCGGATATTTTTCCATTGCAAGAACTATCTTGTAGCGGAGGTAAACAAAGCGGCTTTTTCTCTTGTCGTCAAGGCTTTCAAAGAATGATTTTTCTTCGGGAGAGAGCTCGATTGAAAAAGCGATTTCACGGCGTTTTTCTTCCTGAGCCGCCTTGACCTGACGTATTCTTTCAAGACGTTCTTCGATGAGTGCCGCAAATTCAGGACGGCTTCGGAAATCAGTTGTAAAGACAGCTTTATGTATGGTATACAGAGCCATTGCGTCGTTGAAGGCATTATGGAAGC
>JAFXEJ010000151.1 GCA_017513795.1 Ruminococcus sp. | reverse complement strand
TATGAAATAGTATATCATAAGTCTTTCGACTTCTGAAATCAATCCTGTTCAATAACGCTTGCGTTATTACTGCGCATTTTTTACTCTTTGCTTGAGTTTTCCCTATCTCTCAATAGGAATCTCAAGGGTCGTTACTTTTCTTGCATTGTTCGATTTTCAAGATGCTGTTTTTTCGCCCTCACCCGTTTGAGTGTGAGCTTTATTAGTATACCATATCTTTTTAAGTTTGTCAAGTACTTTTTTGATTTTTTTTCAAAAAATTTTTTCGACTTACTTTCGAGATATTTGCTTGTCCTGTGACAGCTTTATTATTATATCACTCTTTTTCACGATTGTCAAGCAAAACGTTTTCAACATTTTTGTGTTCTTTATGTTGATTTCCACAGTAAAGAAAAATCGCCCCTGAAATCAGGAGCGATATAATCATCATTATGAAGGATCTTCCTCTTCTGTTTCTTCTTCAGAAGTCACAAGCTCCGCCTTGCTGAGATCAAAGTTTTTGATTCCTCCATTTGTTCTTTTATCACGAACAACCGGATAAGAGCCTATAGAATTATCGTTATCTGTTTTTGCTGTCGCTACAGATAAAACCTTGAAATCCTTGATATGAATCTTATAAAGAACGTCATCAGATGTTACAATATTTTTCTTGATAGCATCAGAGAATTCCTTATTTTTTTCAGCGTTAGCACCAATATCACTACAAGCAGCATCACAAGCGTATCCATTTTTACCATTCCAGTAGAAATAAAAATCACTTGTAATATACTGCTGCGCAACGGCTTCATCAAGCGCAATCTGTGCCTGAGCCTTAGCTACAGCATCCTGCGTTGGAGAAGCAAGTATTTCTTCCTGACGCTTGATTTCATTTTTAAGTGAACGATTTCTTCTTTCAAGTTCAATGCACTCCTTCTGAGCAGCATCAAAAACAATCTTTGCATTATTATTCTGTGATCTTATACGTCCCTTTGAAATAAATGCATTCCATGTAGGAATAAGAATCGCAGCCAGTATTCCGATAATAGCAAGAACAACTATAAGCTCCATAAGGGTAAAGCCCTTTTTGTTATGTATTCTCATGCAGACACCTCCACAAATATTCTTACTTTATTATACCAAAGAATTCATAAAATGTCAATAAAAAGTTTTAAATTCTATGACAAATTTTCACGCTGTTTATTGTGCACTTATCCAAGAATTTCAAGTGCTTTTTTTAGCTGAATATCATCCGGCGTAAGAATCAAATCCTCATCCATTTCTATGGTTATATCCGGATATACACCGATACCGTCATAATTCGGAGCATCATTTACATAGATATATCCCGCTGTATAACAATAAGTCAGCATATTGCTGAGACTTCTATAGATCTGAAAAATTCCTTTGCCGAATGTCTTCTCACCGATAAGAGTACCTCTGCCTGTATCCTTGAATAACAACGACAAAATCTCAGCCGAACTAATCGACTTCTCATTCACAAGAACAACTACCGGACATTCAATTTCATCGCCGTCCGTTGTCTCGTGAACATGCTCATCATCTATACGGGTATATTTTCTGACAACTTTGCTTCCTGATCCGGCAAACAAATCAAAAATCTTTACTGCATCATCTACCATACCACCATGATTATTTCGCACATCGAGAATAACAGACTTGTATTCATTTTCTTTCAGAGTATTTTGTATGTAGGTATTGGTATTTGCATCAAAATAAGAAAATCTGATATACAGAATCTCATCATTCATAATTTCATGATAGAAGTATTTTTCCGTATTCTGCGCTACATTGCATCTTGTGAACTCGATATCAAGTTCAGTATCCATTCCTCGCTTTATATGAAGCATCATTTTTGTACCGTCCTTGCCGAGAAGATCTCTTATAGCCTTGTAGTAGCCTTTTTCAAGTACATCCTCGCCATCAATGCTTGTTATGATATCTCCGACCTGAAGTCCCATTTCTTCTGCACGGGATCCCTCATCAACTTTTGTGACAACAATTAGATCATGTCGGTTTTTATCTACAGCAAATCCGCTTCGTGAAACGGAACTGTCATTGTTGACATAATCCTCATCGAGGATATTTGCAGTCTTGTAAGTAGTATATTGTTCATCACAAGCATCAATACAGCCTTTAATCATGTAGTCAAGAAGCTGTTCATCGCTTATCTCTTTGTAAAAATTTGTTTTGATATCTTCGTGAATATAAAGAAGATCAGCATTCTTACGACAGAAATCAATCTCACGCTCATATTTTTTCATTGTGAGCAGATAAGTCACGCCCGACGACAAAAGAACAACTGCACATATCAAAAGAGCGATAGTTTTCTTTTTCATTTACATCTTCCTTTTCGATATAAAGAAGAAAGCCCGCACTATAAAAGTGTGAGCTTTCTGAATTATTACTTAATCATAGTAAGTTGTATCAAACTCTGATTAGGACTTCTTCTCTTCCTCAGCCTTTGCCTTAGCTGTTGCAGCCTTAAGAGCTTCACCGATCTTGCCAGAGTACTTCTTGTAGTTCTTTCTTGTAACTACAGTGGGCTTAGAACCTGTGTAAGTAGAATCCTGTGCACAAGCAACAGCTACACATGTACCGCCTTCACAAGCAGCTTCAAAATCAAGCTTGTCGATGTCGTTGAAGTATTCCTTGAGTGACTTGTAAACTTCTGTACCGCTGTCAGGAGCAGCCTCTGTAGAACCAGCAGCAGCAGCCTTGTTAACTGTTACTGTATTAGCCTTCTTCTTATAAGTAAGACCTGTGATAGCACCTGTGTCAACGCCTTCTTCGTCAAGCTCTGTAAGAACTGTGTTGATTGCGTTGTAGAGTGAAGCTGCAGATGAGTTAGCAGCTGTTACCTTGGACTTCTTAACGTAACCGAGAAGTGCAGGGATGAGGATAGCTGCGAGAACACCGATGATAGCGATAACAACGATGAGCTCAATAAGTGTAAAACCTTTCTTTGTTGTTTTCATGATGAAAACCTCCTTAAATAATAAATAAATTTTTGTGTGCAGTCGTTCATGCACATTGCATTTTGGTTGAGGGATTTTGAAGCTTTTTCAACGAATCGTAATAACCTGAGGAAGGCTATTCATTTTCGGGGTGCTTCTTTTTTCAATTCCCTTTCCCCTTCTGTGATTATAGTATACCATTTTATTCATAAACTGTCAATAGTTTTTTGAAAAAAACTTCATAGAAAATGCATTTTTTACATGCAAACGGTAAATAGGCACGTTTTTTTTCACGTTTTCGTCAAAATGCACAATAAATTGAAAATAAATTAAATCTTTAATTTATTTTATGTAATATCACGCTAAAGTATTACTATTTGTATAATAACATTTCTTCATATTTTGCCTCAAAATTAGAACAGCCGGACGAGTTTTCATCCGGCTGAAATATACTATTAAAGCTGTGAAAGGAAGCGATAGAACTCCTGCTTATCCTGACACTTATCAATAGCGTCAGCTTCACTGATAACGTTATTCTTAACGAAACGTGCAAGCTCCTGATCAAGGCTCATCATGCCCTGCTGCTTACCAGTCTGGATAGCGGACTGGATAAGGTGGATCTTGTTGTCACGAATCATAGCTGAAATAGCGTCAGTTACGTTCAGAATTTCCATACAAGCAACTCGGCCTGTGTTATCTTTCTTAGGAATAAGAGTCTGTGAAATAACACCAACAAGGTTGTTTGCAAGCTGTGTTCTGATCTGCTGCTGCTGATGCTCAGGGTAAACGTCGATGATACGGTTGATAGTATCAGCGGCTGATGTTGTATGAAGTGTGGAAAGTACGAGATGTCCTGTTTCGGCAGCGGTTACGGCAGCCTGAATAGTCTCGAAGTCACGCATTTCTCCTACGAGGATTACATCGGGGTCTTCACGGAGTGCAGCACGGAGAGCAAGTGAGAATGAAGGAACGTCGTCACCGATTTCTCTCTGGTTTACCATGCAGCGCTTGTGCTCGTGAACATACTCGATAGGATCCTCAACAGTAATAACGTGTGCGCTCTTGTTGAGATTTACAAAGTCGATCATTCCGGCAAGTGTTGTTGACTTACCTGAACCGGTAGGACCTGTTACAAGTACAAGTCCACGGGGACGCATTGCGAAATCTGCAAGGATCGGGGGAAGTCCGAGATCCTCAAGAGTAGGAATATCGTTACGTAGAAGTCGGATAGCAATAGCCGGCTTACCCTTCTGGAAGTATACGTTTACACGGTGACGGTAACCGCTTCTCGTTGTGAATGAGAAGTCAGTATCACGGTGATTGTTTACGCTTGTCTGCTGAGCGTCATTTGTCATCTGATGTACAATATCGAGGATTTCTTCTTCGTCCATTTCAGGATACTGTGAACGCATTGTTCTGAGTGTACCATTTAAACGTACAACAGGAGCGATTCTGTCAGTAAAATGAAGGTCTGAACAACCGAGGAGTCGAACCTCGTCAAGAATTCTGTGGATTTCAATAATAGCCATTTTCGTTTTTCCTCCCAGGTGAAATTATACGGAGAATGTAGCTCTGACAAGCTCATCTATTGAAGTCTGACCTGCCTGAACAAGCTCGGAAGCATTGTCACGCAGCAGCTTTGTACCAATTTCTTTTGCAGCAGCCTCGATTTCTTCCTTTGTACCGCCGGCAGCGATAATTGAAGATACCTTGGAGTTGCAGTGGATGATCTCGTGGATAGCAGTTCTTCCTCTGTAACCAGTGTTGTTACAAGCCTGACATCCGCAGGGCTCGTAGATCTGGATAGAATGAGGAACACGCATAAGCTCATTTTCTTCTTCTGTTGACATTCTTGCTTTCTTACACTCAGGGCAGAGAACCTTGATGAGTCGCTGAGCGATAACGCCGATAAGTGATGTAGCAACCATGTAAGGAGCAACGCCCATATCAACGAGACGTACAACTGTAGAAGCAGCATCGTTTGTATGAAGTGTTGAAAGTACAAGGTGTCCGGTGATAGCGGCACGGATACCGATATCTGCAGTTTCCGCGTCACGCATTTCTCCGACCATTACGATATCCGGGTCCTGACGGAGGATAGAACGGAGGGCTGCTGCGAAGGTCATTCCAGCCTTTGTATTAACCTGACACTGATTGATACCGTCGATAGCCTTTTCGACAGGGTCCTCAACGGTGATAACGTTTACGTTAGGCTTAGCAAGCTCACCGAGAGCGGCGTAAAGAGTTGTTGTTTTACCTGAACCGGTAGGTCCAGTTACGAGGATAACGCCGTGAGGTACACGGAGCATATGCTCGAACATTGCGTAGTTATAATCAGACATACCCAGATCGGTGATCTTACGGAGAGCGATCTGACCAGTTGAAAGAATTCGGATAACTATCTTTTCACCGTGTACTGTAGGAAGTGAAGATACACGGACGTCAAGAGTTGTTCCGTCAACGACCTGTGTGAAACGGCCGTCCTGCGGAATTCTCTTTTCAGCGATATTCATGCCGCTGATAAGCTTGAGACGTGTTGTAAGAGCGCTGTGAACAGCACTTGAGATATTCATAAGTTCAACAAGGTCGCCGTTTACACGGATACGGATTCTTGTATATGTCTTGAACGGCTCGATATGAATATCGGTAGCGTCAGCTCTGTATGAGTTTTCGATGATAGTTGTAGCAAGTTTAACGATAGGAGCACTTTCTACTCTGTCCTTGGATTCAGCATCATCAGCGGACATTTCACCGAGATCGCCGCCCATAGCATTAACGCTGTCAATAACGCTGTCAACATTCTGCATTGAGTAGCACTTACCGATAGCCTTATTGATTGCTGATGTTGTAGCAAGAACAGGAACTGTATCCATACCGGTGGATACCTTGATGTCTTCAAGTACAATGAAGTTTACAGGATCGTTTGTAGCAACTGTAAGTCTTTTTCCCTGTACATTGATAGCGATTACCGTGTGCTTTCTTGCGAGAGCCTCAGGAACCATCTGAACAGCTTCGGTATTGATTTCGATATTATCGAGATCCACATACTGAACTCTCAGGTTGCCGGCAAGAGCCTTTGCGAAATTCAGTTCAGTCATGAATCCGAGTTCAACAACTACGTCACCGAATTTTTTTGTTCCGTTTGACTCCTTCTGAGCTGCAAGGACTTTTGAAAGCTGATCGTTTGTGATCAGTCCTTGGTTGACAAGGTAGTCGCCTATTCTTTCGTTTCTCATAATAAACCTCCGCTTATTAAAAATTTACTTAAATGGCTTGAATTTTATATATAATGTGATATAATATAAATATACATTATTTACTTATTAAAGGAGGGTAAAAATCATGTTTGAATTCAAAAATATGCTCCATGATGAATTTACCGCATTGACGTTCCAACTGACATTCCTTGGATTGGTTTTTCTGTTTGGAATATGTATCGGAAGCTTTCTGAACGTCGTTATTATCAGACTTCCGAGAGGCGAATCACTTATTAAGCGTTCCTCACACTGTATGACCTGCGGAACTAAGATCAGACCGATTGATATGATCCCTGTTTTCAGCTGGCTCTTCCTCAGAGGAAAATGTCACAGCTGCGGAGAAAAGATTTCTCCGAGATATCCGGTGGTCGAGGCGCTTAACGGACTCCTCTATGTTCTTAGCTTCTGGGTGCTTGACATTAATGCTGAAGCCATAATAACCTGTGCTCTCATGTCACTTCTTCTGGTCGTTGGCTTTATGGACTGGGACACAATGGAGATCAGCGAAATCATCCTCGCAATCATCCTTCTTCTTGCCGTTCCGCTCGCCATATTCACAGATGAAGTATCAATTGCCAGCCGTATAATCGGTGCATTTGTTATCAGTGTTCCGTTCTTCCTCATCGGCGAGATAAGCCGTCCGATAATCAGAAAGAAAATCGGTGAAGACTTCAGAGCTATCGAGCTTGGCGATACGCTTCTCATGGTAGCTGCCGGAGCCGTTCTCGGAACAAAGGCTGTTATCGTTTCAACATTAATTGGTATCGTGGCTGCCGCTCTTGGCGGAGTCATCAACAAAATGGTTTCCGGCGAATCAAAATTTGCATTCGGTCCGTTCCTTGCAATCGGAATTGCAGTAGGACTTCTCTGGGGCAATGAAATCGCCGACTGGTACATAGGACTTCTGAAAAATCCTGTTCAGTAAATCAAATAAATTACAGGCAGCAGCATTTGACTGCTGCCTGTTTTTTTATTTGTTAAACTGCAATTCGCTTATTCCATATCAGGAAGTGTATAAACGAAGTAAATGCAGTCGCCTTCCTTTTCAGGATAGCAGTAGAATCTCTTATTGATAAGAGCTGCCTGTCTTGTGTTGATAGGATCGTAATCCCAATATCCATCCTTAGGAGCAGCAACGTCAACCTTGTCTGATGGTGTGAAATTGTTCGCATAACCAGAAGGCTTTCCGCTCCATCTAACAGGACCATACTGATCGCTTGCCTTATTGCTGCTGAATGAAGAATTAATGTTTACAAGAGACATATTAACGTTTGATACAGCAAAAGGAGATCTGAAAATAATCTGAGATTCATCCTCAGCTGTATTTAAATCGTCTGCGATCTCGCCGAATGCACCGTCATTTTTATAAGTCATAACCGTGAGTGAGAAAAGCTCAGGGCTGAAATTCGGTACACGGGCACCGCTTGCCATTTCAACTGGAACGATAGAGCTATAGTAGATTTCAGGCTTATCCTTCGATGTGTCGAAACCAGCAATGCTGTTTATGAGATCCTTGTCATTGATTGTCTGTGTTGTGTTATAACCAGGCTGGAAATAGAAAGAATAATCTCTGTAATATACAGGGTTGATAACCTCATTATCAACAGATTTGCTGCTGAGAACGGCATGTTCTACACCATAATCGTCAACCATAACGGGATCTCCAGCAGCGTCAAACAGAGGATATCCATTTAAATCAGTTTCCTGAACCTGCTCTCTGTTTCCATATCCATCAAACTTTACATAAGTATAACCTGACTTGAAATTCCACTCATACTCAGTAATTCTGCCGTTATCTGCATTGTCGATTTTAAGCATTCTTACCTTTCCTGTGAGCGGATCTTCTGTACCTGGATTTGTTCTGTTCATGTAGTGATTCTCGACAAAGTTTCTTGCAATATAAGTTTCCTTGTCAAGACCAGCCGGAACAGAAATATCATTGCCATTGAAGTCTGAAAAATCACCGACATATACTTCAATACAGTCAGCATATCTTATCGAGCCTTCCATATAGCGTTTGATATTGTCTACAGCGGCATTGTTTGCCTGCTGCAGTGATGCTCTTTTAACAATTTTTGTAAGAGGACTTATGATACTCATTACAGCTATCATCAGGATGCTGAAAACAGCCATAACGATGATAAGTTCAATGAGGGTGAAGCCCTTTTTTGTACGCTTTTTGTCCATAGAAAGCCCCCCTTACGTTCCCGATTCCGGAGCCGCTGCCGGCGGTACAGGTGAATCGCCCGGATTTGGCTTCTGAATCTCTATAAACTTGAGATTTGCCTTTTCAGCGTCGGGAGATGAAACCTTATTTCCGTCCTCGTCGATTACAAATTCCTCTGTGCTGTAAAGCTTTCCCTTTACAGTAACTCCAGACGAAGGAGAGTCTTTCTTTGCTACATAAATTTCATATTCATCATTAAGAAGTAACGCATTTGCGTCATTCTGTGCCTCTGCAAGAGGTCCTTGAACAGCTACCTTTCTGTTCACACGATTGGCAGATCTCTGCTGTGCATTGACAGCAGAGCCGACCATAACGAGGATGAGTGAAATAGCAGCGAAGACAGCGATAGATACAACAATCTCTACGAGAGTCATGCCTTTAAGCTTCTTCTTTTTCTTCATATTTCACCCCTCCTTAATAATCAAGATAGCTTACAGCAGCATAAGTATGCTCTTTGTTTGCATCAAGAACTGTGCCGCCGCCGGATGAATCCTTTACATATACGAGCAGCCAGTCATTAGCAGCATTATGTGATGCAACGTTAAGACAGCCGATGATACCGAAGCGTCTCGGTGCCTGATTATCCTTGTTACCTGCCCTATCAAGTCTTATACCATCATAGTAGATTCTGCTAAGGCATCTATCGTATTGTTCGGTAAATGTCGGAACGTCAAAATCCATAAATGGGGCACGGATAAATGCTGTAATAAAGAATTCATTATCAGCGCCGAATACTGCTTCTTTTTCAGAATACATATTTACCTTCGGTGCCTCTAAGAACGGATAATCCATTCCTGTTGCAGGATCCTTTACTCTGAGCGTAGGATCATTGAAGTCAGTTACAACCTGAACAGTCTTGTTAGAGTTTACAAAATTGAGGAAGGACTGTGTCAGGATCTGACCATTATTCATATGGTTATTTCCTGTAACATAGAAGTTTACAGTACCGCCGATTGTACTTCCGTCAGCGCCTACATCGTTTACAATGATCTTTGTATTGTTTCGTGTTGTAATATTATTAAGCTGGATCCATATTGTGTCAGTTGCAGGCGGGATGATATTGATTGTTTTACCATCAAACGTACCTTCAAGCTTAGCATCAACACCGTCGATTGTAACTACGTTACTTTCAGCGTCGTTTTGTGTAACAACATTAGTTATCGGACCCTGAGGTGCCTGAACGTTAGTTTCGATCTTCCACTTATCCATTACTTCAAATACAGTCTGGACAACCTGCGATTCTTCCTTTTCAGCTTCATCGCTATAGAAACATTCTATTTCGCCGGCAAATGTAAAGTATACATGACCGCCATTGCGCTCGTTGACAATAATTCTTGCTTCAGCCGGATTATCGTCGTTTCTGAATGTAGCATCCTTGATGAGGATGTGAATATCTTCACCGTTTGCATTTACAGTTACAGCCTTTGTGAAGCTGCCTGTAAGTGTACAGCTCTGATCAATTTGTCCTACAAGCTGAGCTGTTCCGTTGTATACACGGTCGTATGCTTCCTGAGGAGTTACTGTACCGAAGTGACCTTCTGTTCCCTTAACAGGACCTGAAAGTCCGAGGATTTTTGCCTTATCTGCGTGTGCAGGGAAAATTGTTCCTTCATTTGTATCAGAATAATACTGTGAAAGAGGATAGATCTCGAATGTATCCTTGTTTCCGTTGTATGTCGGAACTGTAGGCTTCATTGCATCGATTTCAGTTACTTCATTACCAGAAGGATCAAAGTAACCTACTCTGTAATTTTTCTTCATATTGAGATCAGGAACGAATTCCTCAGGTTCATGAGGAGCTTCCGGACCATCTTCACCGGGACGGCCTTCTTCATCGGGACGGCCTTCCTCACCGGGACGACCTTCCGGACCACGCTCACCCCAGCCGGGAGGCGCTTCAAGACCACCAAACGCTTCTCTATCCCAGTCACGATCAAAGTTATTTGGATCGCAGCGATCAAGGAGCAGATATTCTGCCGGAATTGTTGCGCCGCCGAAATCATAAGCGTTTGTAGGAGTTCCGTCATCATTGGTAAGATGTGTATAACCCTCAAAATAATCGAGAGCCTCGGGATATATCCACATGTAATCAACGTGCTGAAGTGGAGAATCCGGATCAGAAGTCTCATAAGCAACATCCTTTGCGATAATGCAGCTTATATCTCTCTTTTCATAACCGTCCTTGAGCTCACCGCCGCCGGGAACGCTTATTTTACCGCCTTCGTATGTATCAGCATAAACCTTACCATTTACCTTGATATCATTGTTGAGGAGTGAAAGCTTTCCGCCTACAACGAGATCTCCGCCGATAGTAATTTCCTTGTTGATAACAACATCGCCTTCAACCTTGATATCGCCAGCGATCATATCGCCGCCGCTGTGGTTTCCGGAGAATTCGAGATTACCCTTTGAGAAGATACCGCCGCCGTTGCTTGAATAGCCGTCGCCGCCATCGATAAGGGAATCTGCCCAGCTGTAAAGAGCTGTGCTGTCTGTTGTGATTCTTGATGTTTCATTCTTGTCATAGCAGTAGATATCTGCATATGATGCGAGTTTACCATGATTAAGATCAATACTTCCGCAGAAAATATTGAACGGGAATGTTCCGTCGCCGAATGCAAAATCCTGATTTTCCATAGAGATTTTACCGTCAACATAGAGGTAAGGAATTTCATTGAATCTCAGTGATCTTGAATCCATTTCAGCTCTGAGCGGATCGGACATACGAACGCCGAAACCGCCGTTTTTCATAGTGAAATCTCCCCAGACCTGCATACCCTTGCCAAGCTGAGTGTAATGCATTGTGAGGTATGTGGAAAGGTCAAAGTTTCCGTTTACTACCATCAGAGCTTCAACTCTGTTCATATCTTTAAGATTATATGTCATATTTGTAAGATACATTTTATCATCAAGGGTAGTAAGCTTTCCATCGTCGGGATTCCAGTCAATGTATTTAAGACCACTATTCCACACTGATGTATTATCGTTAACTCGATCATAACCGTAGCCCATACCATAGTATGCGCCGCCAAAGATAGAACCGTTGTTACCGCTCGCTGTGCCTTCGCCGCCCATTGTAAGGAAGCCAGGGCCATCGTCATGCTTTACGACAGGGTCCTGAATAACGTGAGAAACGATTCTTGTAGTTTCGCCGCCCATTGTTACTTCAGCAGTGATCTTGATAAGATTCTTCTCAACCCATGCCTTTGTGTTGCTGTCAAAAATTGTTGTTTTGCCTGCGTATTCAACCGTTGCGCTGTCGATTTTACCGAGTGAAGGCGAGTTGATACCCACCTGCACATCGAAGCTTCCGTTCTGAGGAAGTTTTTCTACAGCGTTCGCAAATTCATTATTGGTACCTACAGCAGCAAGAATACTGTCGATAGCAGCTCTTGCTGTATAGGATGCCTGCGATGCCGAATACGTTTTATGAGCCCGTTTGTTTGCAGCTGCCGCCAGAGCTAATGCACTGGTCATGAAAATAGTCATGAGAGCCAGCACTGAGACTACTGTAAACAGTATGGAGCCTTTTAGGGTTCTTTTTTTCTCAGTTTTCATGTTTTACCACCTTTCCGGTAAATTTCTTCTCACGGGTACGAATGCGTATGTAGGCTTAGTCTTTCTGCATTTCTGTTTTAGGTTCTTCCATTTCGTATACTGAGTAGAGCTGGATTACTGCATTTGCTTCAAGGAGAGTATCATCTTCCCAGTTTTCAGCTCGATCTCCGTCCTCTTCTTCCTGCTCTTCCTGCTGCTGAGCATTCTCGCCCTCTGCACCTGCAGGAGTTGCCTTCTTATCTTCTTCTTCTTCTTCTACTTCGGAAATTGCTAAAGAAGTGATAAGAACTGCACTGTCAATATCTTCGATTTCTGCAAGATATGCCCAGATTTCCTTCTTTGTTCCTTCAAATGTAATACCATATCTTGTAGTCATGATATTTTCAACGCCTCTTGAAGAAATAAATGTACTGTCAGCACTTTCCTTAGAAACCTTTTCTCTGAGAGATCCGTTAATATCTGCGTTCTCACGAAGAGCTGTTGCAACTTCAACGTAAGGCTCGTAGTAGTAGTTGAGTGCTGCACTTGCAGTGGGATCAACCTTAAGCTCTGTAACCTTTACATGTGCTTTTTCAGCATATTTGTACATGAAGTTATCAAGGAGCTTTGGTTCATTAATCTTTTCTTCGTCAACAAAAACTGCAGTATTTTTCTTGCTCTCGTCGAATGTCTTGTGGATGTTCTTTTCAACTTTCTCGATACGTGCGATTTTTCTTTCGATTTCTTTTTTGTCCTTCTCTAATGTTTCAAGAGTAGCAGTATTATCCTTGATATCCTGTCTCTTGGGCTTGATGAGTCCGAAGAAGCCTCCGACGAAGATAAACAATGCCAGAACAATGGCAAGAATAACTTTATCTCTGTAAGTTAATTTCATCTTATTATTCCTCCCTTAATATTATTCTGCCTGAACTCTGTCAGCAGCAGCACTCTCTTCGCCTTCAAGATGAACAGTGATAGAGAACTTAATCAGGTCAGGTTCTTTAACCTTCTTGTTGGGATTTGCAGGATCTACAGGTGCATCATCATCAACAGCACCCTTTTCGTATGTATATCCGTTATATTCTACATTTCTGAATTCCGGAAGTGCTTCAATGGCATTTACATATTCACGAGGGAAGTCCTGAGTCATTCTTTCCTTGATTTTTCCTTCCTTGACAGCCTTTTCGTCAAGTTCTTTCATCGGAATCTCGAATTCAACCATGAGTGCACCTTCAGTATATTCGTGGTAAATGATTACAGGAACGCGCTTATTTTCTTCCTTATTTTCTTCCTTATTTTCTTCCTTCTTGTTATCATCCTTTTCTGCAGAGCCAATCATGACATAATCCTTGTACTTTTCATCGCTGAGGATTAATCCCATAGTAAATTTGAGAAGATCGTACTTTTCACCGTTGATAACAGGCTGTGAGTAGTATGCATCGTGAGCATTGTTCATCTTCTGAGCATAAGCCTCTACAGCTACCTGCTTCTGCTCAAGGAATTCAAGGTGCTTGAGCTTAGCGTCTGTTTCAGGAGAGTCGATAAAGTCCTGAACTTCTTCGATATCCTTTTCGATACCCTTGTTCTTGATAAAGTTTAATCCGAAGATACCTCCTGTAATAAGGAGTGAAGCACAAAGTGAAACGAGAAGGATAAGATTTCCTGAGCTGTCATCCTTGATCTTGTTCTTTACAGCAGTACCGAGGTCAGTTTCAAGAAGGTTGATCTTTTCAGTTTCCTTGTTTCTCTTGAAAAGAGCACCGATAGCATTTGCATAAAGTGAGAATTCAAGATTCTGATATCCGTAAATCTGTGGTGGAACCTGAATAATACTTGTGTTAAGATCCATCTTGCTGAGTTCATCAGTAAGTCTGTTAAACTCACTTGTATCACCGTAAAGAACGATGTTTTCGATGTTTCCACCCTGACTGCGGCTCTTGTGGAACTGAAGCATACGGAAGATGTTTTCTGTAACAGCTTCAAATACATAGTCGTTTGAATTGCCATAGTCAGCAGGATCGATTGAAGCAAATCTTGAGAATGAAAGCTG
>JAFXEJ010000150.1 GCA_017513795.1 Ruminococcus sp. | reverse complement strand
TCTGAATCCTTTTCTGAAGCAGCATCAGGAACAGCAGCCGGCTCTGTACGGGCTGTGAAGCCGTCGCCGTATGATAAGCCGTATCCACGCTCAAGGAAGCATTCTTCAGTACCTATCTGAGAAACTGAGCCATACCACGGTGAAGGAAGCTTTCCCTTGAAATCAGCGCATCCGCAGAGAACGTCCGATATTCCCTTACCCTCTGAACCGGGCAGATAGCACATTACTACGCTGTCCCATTTTTCATAGTCCTCAGGAAGAATAACCTGTCTGCCAGCCACGACGCACGCAACTGTAGGCTTGCCAAGAGCTTCTGCTTCTTTGATCGCCTTTGCATTTCCCATAAGTCCGAGTTCTCCGCAGAGTTCCATATCTTCTGTATCACCGTTCCACTCTGCGTATGACTGTTCTCCGATACAGAGCAGAACAACATCAGCTTTATCTGCTTCGTCAGAATTGGTTATAACCTCGATTCCGTAATCATCAGCGTATCTCTCAAAAGCTTCGAGTATTGTTGTAACACCTTCAACGTCTTCTGTCGGAGCAGCGTTCCAACTCACTGTCCAGCCGCCGCACTGTGCCTGACCGTTATCTGCCGCCGGACCTGTTATATAAACCTTAGTTCCCTCTTTTAACGGCAATGTCTGATTTTCATTTTTAAGCAGAACAAGACTTTCTTCAACAAGCTGTTCAGCAACTGCTCTGTATTCCATAGAGCCTGTTTCATTCTGTTCTGTTTTCATATCCTCAAAGAGAGGATCATCAAATATTCCGGCTTCCTTCTTGACTCTGATAATTCTTGTAACAGCGTCGTTTATGCGTTCTTCGCTTATTTCTCCGCTGCCGACAGCATCCATGATTATCTGTCTTGCTTCTTCAAAGTCTTCTGTTTCCATAAGCATATCAATTCCGGCATTGACGCTCTTGATAACCTTTTCCTTATAGCTCGAACCTGTTATATTTTCGACAGAACACCAGTCGCTTACAATAAATCCCTTAAAGCCCATTTCGTCTTTAAGCTTCATGATGTACTCTTTGTTTTCGTGCATCTTTACGCCGTTAAGCGAGGAATGACTTATCATTATCGTCTGAACTCCGGCATCTATCAGTGACTGATACAATTCAAGCTGTTCAGCTATTTCAGCGTCGGTAAGCTGAGCGTCACCACGGTCAATGAGCATATCGTTTTCACCGGTACCATATACAACATTTCCGTCACCAAAATAATGCTTTGCACAGGCAACCAGTCCGCCGTCAACAAGACCTTTTGTGTAGGCTGTACTGAGCTTTGTTATTGTTTCAAGATCTGAACCGTATGACTCATAGGTTCTTCCCCAGCGAGGATCCTCTGACTGCGCAACACATGGCGAGAAATTCCACAGCCAGTGACAGAGCTTTGCTTCGTCAGCGGTGATAAGTCCCACCTGATATGCAAGTTCCTCGTTGTTTGCGGCTCCCTGTCCGATATTGTGCGGAAAATATACCGCATTAAGACAGTAATTCACTCCATGAACGTCATCCTGTCCGTAGATATACGGAATTCCGGCAAGGGATTCAACAGCCGCCTGCTGAAATTCATCTACAATGTCACGCCACGAAGCAGCATCGACGCACTCGGACTGCGAAAGAATACTGCCGTAGTCGTTAGCCTTCATGTCATCCTTGTTGACATTGTAAACTGCCGGCTGAAGCATCTGATTAACTTTCTGTTCAAGCGACATTCCGGCAACTATTTCCTCCGGCGACATTGAAGCATACTGCTTGTATTTGTAAACTTCTTTCTTTATGGTGCTTTCCGTTGTTGCCGGAATCTCTGTCGTTGACAGTACTTCTGTTGTTGATTCGATTTCAGATGAAGAATCTGTTTTTCCAGAATCCGATTTGCATGCTGTCACCGACGATATCATCGTCAGTGCAAGCAGCATTGAAATTATTTTTTTCATAATAAATCTCCTTCAATATTTTTATTTCTTTTCCCAGCTGATGTCACTCAATGTTACTGTATGTTCGGGGAGTGAAGATGCATCTCCTATATTTCCGAGCTGAAATTTCAGATCTGCAAGATTGCCTGTCATATTTTCAGTGAATGTCACATCAAAACTGTAATGTGTTTTTTCAGGTGTGATTTTCAGCTTTTCATCAAGAAAACGTGTATAAACGCTGTCCTCCGCAGTAACTATCATTTCACGCTCAGCGTCAGATGACACATCAAAAGACAGTGTATAAGTTTCACCGGTCTGAACATTATTGCCTTTGATAAGTCCCATTACTCCGTATTCCAGTGCTCCGGCATTTCTTACGGTAATTTCAGTTTTACCGTCTTTATTGACAAGGGATGCGTCTGCCCCCTCAATATACGCTTCAAGCGGCAGAGAAGCAACCTCTGTCGGTGTAAATGCGCCCTTATCATAGACACGGACATAGTCGATCTGAAATTGCTTTTCGCCGTCGTCAAAAATCGAGGGATCAGCATGAATTCCGTCCACGCCGTCAAAATGACCTCCGACTGCAAGATTAAGAATAAGATAGAAATTCTGGTCAAATGGCGCCGGATAAGTACGATTCGCCGAATACCAGTCAGTCTGCGTACTGTATAACGTATCGTCAACATACCAGCGTATTTCATCGCTTTCCCACTCAATTGCATAAGTATGCCAGTTCTCAGTCGAATCACCGTCTGTAAACTCATAATTATTTGTGAGATATGTATTATTCGGCCACACGTCACCAAAATGAATTGTTCCGCATATTTTCTCCGGTGTACTGCCCCAGCCTTCCATAATATCTATTTCACCCGATGCCGCCCATCCGCCGTATGCGCTGTCCTCGGGCAGCATCCAGATTGCCGGCCACAGAGATTTTCCGGAATCGCACCTTGCACGAACTTCAATACGTCCGCCGCAGGTCGAAAACAGATGCTGCGACGAAAGTCGTGCAGAAGTATATTCATACTCGCCCTGTACCTTATCAGAATAATGTTCTTTTCTGGCAGATATCGTCAGAATTCCGTCCTTAACTGCGGCATTGGAATCTGTATAAAACTGCTGCTCGTTATTTCCCCAGCCATTTGTAATATAGTTGCCGTTTGCATCAAGTTTCCAGTTGCCAAGCTCATAACTCCATTTTGAATCATCAAGTGATTCTCCGCTGAATTCATCGCTCCATACAAGATGCTGTTCATTGTCTGACAAAACAAGCTTCTGCTTCATCAGACAAAGATCAAAGACATCCAATATATTATCATTATAGAAATCCGCTGCTGTCCAGTCATTTAATTTTGTGTCCGGAACTGAAAGCAGCCATCTCTGAAATATAACAACATCAGATATGTTAAATTTGCCGTCCTTGTTTACATCTCCGTCAGCTGAATCAGAAGTATGTGTGTGAATTATATCATCATAAGCAGATGCATGTGCGCTCGTTGTTCCAAGCATTGCAAGAGATACAGCAAAGGTGATTATTTTTTTATAATTTTTCATAATTATGTTCCTCAAAAAGATTATAATATTAACACTTTTTTATTAATTCATATTATACTATATTCAAAATTCAAAGTCAATAATTTCATTTTGAGAACCACTCAAATCAAAATTAAAGTTTAAATGATTTTTTTGATTAAGGCAATGCCGGCTATGAAAAATTAAATATATCTGAAAAAGTCTGTTCTGCGTTAGCCAACCTCGTTTTTTCCACAGAATAAAAGCGGTCTCCTTACGGAAACCGCTCAGCGTGTAGAAAAAGTATGTTGTAGGGGACGATGCCCACATCGTCCCGGGCTGATGTAGGCATCAGCCCCTACGAATTGGCAATATATCGTTATTCTGTGTAGGGATGGATATTATCCTCCCGCAATTTCGAAACGAAATTCAGGTTTTTCGACAGTCTCAGCGGTCTCCTTACGGAAACCGCTTTTTTTCGCATATTATCAGTAATCGCATACATTTGCTTTGAGAAGAACTCTGCTTCTTGTGATTATCAGCGGAACTACCGTCATGATATTACACAGAACAAGCGCCAAAACTGATATCGGTGCATAATACACAAGGTAAAGTCCCTTAGGTTCAAGAACAAGCTCATTGAAAAGATAAAGTCCGAGGAAGAATATTCCTCCGCCGAGAACAAGAACTATCACATCCATGGTGATGATTTCGCCGGCGATTTTTCTTCTCAGCTTCTTTTTCGGAATACCTATCGCTCTGTAAACCGCAAATTCAAATTCACGGCGCTGATACATTCCCACAAACGCAGCATTTACGGTCACTGAAAGGATAAACGCAAGGAATACGATTACCAGCATGAATATCGTATTGAAGTTACCGCTCGTTTCGGATACATCCGCTCTCAGAGAAATATCGAAATTAACGGGATACTTTTCTGCAAGAGCTTCAGCCTGCCGTCTTACTTCCTGAACGGAAATCCCCTCGCCAAAGAGCATCACAGTACAGTTTTGTTCCGTTTCTTCTCCAATGTAATACTGAGTATATCCCGGTTCATCGGTAAGTGCGGCTACAGTGAAATCATAATTGAAACTGTTTTCATCATCAGGAGGAATTACATCTCCGACTTTATATCCTTTTGTAGCAGCCATACGCTTATTCATTACAACAGTTTTTGGCTTCACATCCGTGAAATCACATTCAATATCGTTATACTCACAGAAATAGCGGAAATCGTCAGCTGTACGGAACGAGAGAGAGAAGCTTCCGTCCGTGAAGCCCATGACTGTTTCACGCTCGATTTGGTTATACCACGCACGTTCGATAGCATGAATATTGTCTGTCTTTTTTATTTCCTCAACGAATTTATGATAATTCTTGTAATCTTCGTCATCAGACCTTGCGTATACAGAAACCATTTTTTCATCCAGTTCACAGGCGTAGTCCCAGTTTTCCTGCGGAGTGTAGATATAACTGCCTCCGAGATACGCTCCGAAGCTCAGGAAAATCATGAACATCAGCAGAATACATCGTGACTTGTTCTGCTTTATGAAGTACAGCGGTGAAAGCGGATTCATTCCTCCTCACCGCCTTTTATTGCACTTATCTTTCCGTCCCACATCTCGATAATGCTGTCGGCGTCGCTGAGGATAGAACGGTCATGTGTGATAACAAGCACGAGGTTTTCCTTTGAATATTCCTTGAGTATCTTCATTACTGCGAAAGCGTTTTCGTGATCCAGAGCAGCAGTAGGTTCGTCGGCAAAAAGCACATTCGGATCATTTATCATAGCTCTTGCAATTGCTGCTCTCTGACGCTGTCCGCCGGAAAGCTTAGCCGGACGCTTGCCGAATTCCTTTTCAGTAAGTCCGAAGCCGGCAAGAAGCTTCTTTGCCTTTGCCTCAACTTCGGGTGTCTTTGACGCAGCCGCAACTGTTACGTTATCAACTGCGCTCATGTACGGTACAAGGAAATGTCTCTGGAATACGAATCCGAATTCATTGCGGCGGATGTTTTCTCTTTCGCTGTTTTTAATCTTGGTAAGCTCTCTGCCGTTGTAGATTATTCTTCCGTCTGTCGGAGCTTTAAGCGTTGAAAGGCAGTACATGAGTGTGGATTTTCCGGAACCCGAAGGTCCGATGATTCCTATAAGTCCCTTATCAGGGAGTTTAAGGTCAAATCCGCCGAGAGCATATACCTTTTCAGTTTTTTCCATATCATATATCATTGTGATATTTTTTATATCAAACATTTTGTTTCCTCCTATCAGTACAGGTCATCTTCCATTGCGTCTATTGTGCGTATCTTGTAAAGTGCATATCTTACCGGCAGCTGAAGCAGTCCGAAGAACAGTACGAATGCACAGAGTATCTCTGCTATCTTGTCGGGATAGAAATACTGGCACATAATGCCTCTTGGCTTCATCATCATTGCGTCAAGAGCAAATACCATTGCCGTTGTAAGTATGATTCCAGCCACTATCGCAGCAGCGAATGTAAACAGAAGCTCGCCCATTATCGAAAGATATATCGACCTTCTTGAATAGCCGATAGAGCAGTACAGACACCATTCATTGTGACGGTCACGAAGATATGTCGTATACACAACGAAAAGCGAAATGAACAGCAGAATGAAGATTCCGACATATATGTACTTTGTTGCGTCTACAAGCTGTTTTTTTACATATTTTTCATATTCAAGCTTCCATGTACCATAATCATCAACATAGTCTTCATCCTTGTTATATTCAAGTCCCATCAGCGGAAATAAGGTCGTTGCATCTTCAACGCATTCCTCTGTAAGAACATATATCCCATAATAGCTCTGATCGCCTATAATGCCGTATCCGAAATAATAATCACATTCCAGCATTGCTGTTATGGTATATTCTTCTTCGTATTTGTCTCCGACTGAATATCCCTTGTTGAGCATTGTTGCCTTATCCAGTGCAATTTCATCCGGATTTTCAGGAAGTTGTCCCTCAGCAAGCTTTGCGCCCATGTGTTCAAGCAGAATATCAGCATTTTCCGGATCAATCAACGGTATAGAAAATCCGAGCGTTGCGATAGGAGGGGTTACATGAATATAAACAGGATGATACGGAATAGCTTTTACAATATTTTCTTCTTTGTCAAGCTTCGCTGAGTTTTCTCTGTATGTTTCATTCCAGATTTGTTCCAGATCATCTTTGTCTTTATCCTCGTATTCCTCGCCCTCAAAAGCCATAGAAAAACCGATTCCGCATGATATTTTACGAGTGTCAAGAAATACATTCTGCGCCATTGCATCCGTCGTCATTACAAGAAAGTTGACAACATAAATGATAGCGATGCAAAGGCTGAGACTTACAACAAGCACTGAAACTCTCCGCTTGTTATTGCGTATATACCGCATCGGAGAGAGCTTCTGCCCTTTGATTTTCTGTTCCATTGTTTCTCCTCCATATTTTTGATAAATTCATTATACTATATTTTTCCAAAAAATAAAAGTAACCGCAGTCACATTTTCAGATATGACTGCGGTCATGTATAGTCATCTACCCTTTCATCGCCACAATAAGCTTAGCCCTGTCGTGGATTCCTGTTTTTTCGTAGATAGAAGATATATAATTTTTTACCGTTCCCTCCGAAATATAGAGCGTTTCGGCAATCTGCCTGTTTGTAAGTCCCTGAGCAAGAAGCGAACAGACTTCCTTTTCACGCTCGGTTATACTGTCAGGAAGCGTTTCATTTTTCGCAGACGAACTCATAATTGCGGCAAGCCGGCACATCACTCTGTTGTCAATTACATTCCGTCCGCCCATTATCTGCTCAACTGCTCCGAGAATCGCATCCTTTCCGCTGTCCTTGAGAAGATAACCGTCTGCTCCGCCCGAAATTGCCGCAGTGATATTCTTATCATCATAGAAAGTCGTCAGCACAAGAATCTTTATTTCCGGATAGCCGCTTTTCAGTCTGCCGATAAGCTCGATTCCGCCCATTCCCTTCATATTGAGGTCAACAAGCGCAAGAGAGCATTCCTGTTTTTCAAGAACCGAAAGAGCCTCGTTTCCGTCGTGTGCTTTCCCGATAACCTCCATGTCGTTGAGCGTGAGTATTATTTCAAGACTTTCAAGAAGCAGCGTTTCGTCATCAACAATAAGTACCTTTATCTTATCCATTTTGACCTCCTTCGAATGGCAGTGTTATCGCAGATTTAAAGCCGTTTTCATTCGAGAATACAGCCGTACCTCCGCATTTTTCGACATACGACCTCAGCTTTTTCAGTCCGAAGCCTTCCCTCAGTCTTTCCGACGCATTTTCAGCCGAGAAATCGCTCTTTCCGTTATCCTTTACGGTAAGCTTTATGTGATTGCTGTCAGCAGCAATATAAAGCAGAAATACATCGGCATTTCCATGCTTTACGCCGTTTGAAAGAAACTCCTTGAACGCTCCTGTGAGGAATTCAGTATGCTCACGGGGAATGTAAAGCTCCTCGTTTTTCTCAGGCATATCCATGTGTATCTTTCTCATTGTGTCCATAACGAACTCATCTGCGGCAGTATTTATCTCACTGAGGAAATCAGCAAGCGAAATGCTTACTGCTTCGCTGTCAAGAACACGCACCGCATGACGTATGGAATCAAGTCCTGTGCGTATCCTCTCCTTTGCCGTATGAAGCTTTTCCCGTGCCATTTCGGGAGATTTGTCAAAGAGCATATCTGCCGCTTCAAGCGTGATTATAGCCGCTGTTATTGAATGTCCGACGCTGTTGTGAATACTCCGGCTGATGTTCTCACGTTCTTCAAGACGTGCATTCTTATCTGCAAGGAAGTTTTTTATCACAAGTTCCTGATTGAGCTTTTTCGTGTACATTTCGCTGAGAGCCGTCACACTCACCGTCTTTGAAACGCTGTTTCTTGCGTCATAATAACGGCAGATGAAGCTTTCAGACAGATACAGAAGCGCCGCTCCCACTACAAGCATTACAACACGGAATATTATCTGCGGAATATCCCTTTCGCCTGTAAATGCCGCATACACGGCATACGAAGCAGACGGCAGAAACAGCTGTATCACTCGTCTGAATCTGCATTCGTACATTATAAGAAATGCCGCTGTATTTCCGGAAAAAGCCGAGTAAAGTCCCGTCATAAGCAGCATGGGAAAACTCCCCCTGCGCTTGTCCTCGTCATCAAGACTTCTCAGCGTGAGAGCTATCATAATAAATCCGAAAAGAACAAGAATTGCCATTACATTCAGTGCGGTAAACAGCGTGAACGCCGTCAGAGCCATTGCAAGTGCGGCTGAAAATACATAAATTTCAGTTGTACGCATAATTATCACCATTACGATTATAGCATAATAATTTTGTATTTTCAATATGTCTGCGGTAATAGTATGTGTAAAGTATTCGTGGGCAAACATATTTTTTGTTTTATTTCTTATGTAGGGGCGGATGTCTACATCCGCCCGTTATGAATTTAATATGTCTACGGTGCAATGTGGGCATCGCACCCTACATTGCCATATATTTTTTACACATATGCGGTAATAAAAAAGGGCGCACAAAGTACGCCCATACAGTCTGATATCCTACTCCTCCGTAAGTGTTCCGGAATATCTCACTCCGTCAACAACGGCAGTAATATTCACAGTACGCCTTTCTTTGCCGTATACATCCTCTTTACCAAGCTTATAGTGCCTGTAGAAATCATCCGTAACGCTGTAATCCGTTGTGACTGTCTCATCGCCGTACCACTTCACGCCGGAACGAATATCCACATGTGCTGCGGTATATGTGCTGTCAATGTTTGCGATTCCCGTAAAACCGATATCCTGAGCCGCACAGCAGACGATTTTCGAGGAAAGTTTCTTTCCGGCTTTATCATAGCATACGATATCCGCAGCCGTTCCCTTTGTATGCTGTCCGGAACCGTTTCCGCCGACTTTCACATCATGATTTTTGCAGCGATAGCCGGAATTCACAATGATTTTCGAGCAGTCAAGTGCCTTATATAGCTGTTCAAGATTCTGCACAAGCTTATCATCAATCAGCGTATCGTGATTTCCGCCGCATTTACAGCGGAACTCACTGACATTGAAATGAGCTGTAAGCTGTGTTCTGTCCGACGGTCTGTAACTTCTTATCACTCAGTTTCCTCCTTGCCGTTTTTGCGATACTGCGTACCGAAATAAAATGCGATAACAGTCGTGAATACCGTCAGAAACTGCCCTGACGTCATTACTCCCCTGACAGTCTGAATCACAAAAGCCACTGTCAGCGTGAGCGTTACGATTGATTTCACGTCTATCAGCTTTTCAAGCTCTTTCTTCATGTTCAAGATCCTCCAGTCTGTGGTTGATAACTTTTATCTGCTCCTCGATAACCGGCATTCTTCGTGCAAAATTATTGTGCTCCGCAACACGCTGTTCAAGCTGCATAAGACGATAATTCGTCATTTTTGAACTTATTATTATTCCTCCGAGCGAACCGCCAAGCGTTCCCGTAAGCGATAAAAGCGCTATGATTATTTCAGCCATGACGCTCCTCCTTTCACTATGACGCCGGAAATCGCCCCCATTCAATGAAATTCCATTGTACAGATGTTGAAATATTAAAAAAACTACATAGCTATAATTCTTTTATTAGAATTTTGCATGAATTATTGAGGAAAACCCTTTTGAAAAAGGGTTGAGATTGTCGATAAACATCGTTGTTTGCGGGCGAACACAGTGTATAATGTAGTAAGATAGTATACAGAAAGTGCAATGACATAGGATACAGTTTTATGGTAAAATAAAAGGCATAGGGAAAACTTCAAAAGGAGGTTTTAAATATGCCATGGAGGAATAAAACTGTGG
>JAFXEJ010000149.1 GCA_017513795.1 Ruminococcus sp. | reverse complement strand
GTTTTTCTTCATAAGTTCGTGGTATGTGTTGTAAGACTTATATTTGAGCTTCCTCGGAACTAAAAACATATATCTCACCCATACCATAAAAAGCTTTTCCGCAGTCATGCCGTTATAACGAACAAACGCAAGTGCCGCAAAGGGTAATGCGCCTATGATACACAGCCATGATGTTGCGTTTACTCCGAAGTGCGGTTTAAACACAAAGTAAATGGTTACTGCACTGATACACGCCAAAGCAGAAAAGATGCACTGTCTCAGAGTCAGCCCGAAGAAGAATGACTCCGTGAATTCTTTGATTTCTCTATTGATCTTTACTTCCATATTACCTCCTATAATCCCATCATCTCTCTTACTATCCTGTCACTCATCTTTACCGTTCCCACAAGCACGAGCATATTGAAAATAAGTTCTCCGATATATGCCCACACCTGATTTACTGCCTGTGCCGTGGTGTCGATAACAGGCGGAGAGGATGCAAAGAGAGAAAAAATAATGCAGGCAAGAACTATAACCGTTCCTTCCATCAGTACACCGCAGTAACTTTTAATAAAGCTTCTTCCAACATTCTGCGTACTTTCCCCCGCAAAGGTGGAAAGCGGGATTGGTGAGAGAGCTGTGTACATATAAAGTTTAAAGAATCTGCCGTATACGGTCATGATCATAATAAACGAAAGAACCGTGATGAGAAGTCCTCCTATGAGGGTTACTGCCCAGAGAGGAATACTCTCGAAAAATCCGCAGGATTCGATAGTACTTATCATCTCCTTAGGAAGAACCGTCGCATCAGGTCTTGAAAAGCCGGATACAGACATGATGGTTCCCACCGTTCCCTGCACGATATTGAAAAGTGCAAGCATCAGTTCCATGCCGTACGTTAACGCACCTTTTGAGAGTGCAAAGCGGATAAAAAGCTTCAGAGCATGTTCCGGCTTTTTCACTTCGGCGAAACTACCAAGCGTCTTTACCATACCCACTACGAAGAAAAGAACGAGTAAAGCAAGTCCTATTGCCTGCACCGCACCGTTGATATTTACGATCACTCTCCATATGCCTCCGCCTTTGAAGTTTTCGGGAGACATTGAAAGGAGCTGCCATATTTCAGACAACTTATCGTTCCAGGTGTTAATGGCATTTTGTAAGTTTTGTACCACCCAACTGTCACTCATATTTACCTCCATAAAAGTGAGTATGTGAAAACATACTCCCCATAAAATTTAGCCTATGATGAGATTTAAAATCTCTTTGGCGAATGTGATGATAACACCGCCCGCAAGTGTAAGAAAACCGTTACTTCTCTGAGACGGATCGTGTGACTGAAGTGATAAACCTACCTGCACAACTCCCCATCCAAGCAGGATAATACCCACAGCCCTGATAAGTCCGAAGATGAATTCGGAAAGGTTGTTGATTACCGTCAGCGGATCATTTGCGGCATAAACTGTGGTTGTGAGTGCGATGATTGAAAGTGCGGTAAGTACACTTACAATCTTTTTCATCTTCTGTGATTTGTTTTCTTTTGTGTTTGTGTTTTTGTTTGTCATATCTGACCTCCATATTAAATATATTTTTCTTCTAAGTCCTCATCGGACAGAAGCTCATAAGTAGTGGGTTCGTATTCCTCATCAGGCACAACATTGAGATTTGTACTGAATAAAGAAATGGAACCGGATGAAAGGTTTGTGTTACCGTGTCTGTACGGCTCGCCTTTGCCGTCTGCCGTAAGATCTATATCCGGATGTTTTTTCAGGTCATATTTCAGATCTATTACGGGGCGCTCACCTCTGATAAACAGAATGGAATATCTGTTATCAAGAAGCCTCACTTCATCGGCAGTCATAAGCTCCCTTCCCGTATTCTGAAAGTTAGTTGAATAGCTTCCGTTTCTTCCCTGGCTTTTGCCGTAAGTATTCGTATCGATAGTTTCTTTTCCCAGCATCTCTGAGATATGTTTGTGAGTGCTAAACTCGTTTCCTCCGAGATATAAAAAGCTGTCACAGTTGCCGACCACGCTCTCCCACTGCTTTTCAAAGAGAGCTTTCAGCTGAGAGAGGTTCTGAAGGATAATGCTTACAAATATTCCTCTCGAACGATGGTGGAGAGTATCTTTTCAAAATCATCGGGAAGTGAAACGTTACTGAATTCATCCATGAGAAAGTGAACGGGAATCGGAAGGTTTCCGCCGTACTTATGATCTGCAAGATAAAACAACTGCTGAAATATCTGCGTATAAAGAATACTTACGAGGAAGTTGAAGCTTGAGTCGTTGTCCGGAATTATCGCAAAGAGAGCCACTTTCTTTTCACCCATTGAGGGAATGTCAAGTTCGTCAGTCGCAGTAAGCGATGCGAGGCTATCAAGATTAAATTTCTCAAGACGTGAAGCGAGAGTTATCTGAATGGATTTCAGGGTTTTTGCGGCGCCCGAGTGATAAAGACGATAATATTTCAAAGCGATATGTTCCGGGTTATCCATCTCAAGTTCGGAAAAGAGTATGTCGAGAGGTGAAGGAGCATAATCGTCTTCATCTTCGATGTTCCCAGCTCTCAGAAGCTCCATGACCATTGAAAAGTTCTGTTCCTCCTCAGGTGCTTCATGTTTAAGGTAAAGTATCAAAGCCATAAGAAGCATGCTTGCGGCGCTTTCCCAAAATGGCTCACCTTTTACTGAATCTTTTGGCGTGGTACTTTTAAACAGGTTAGTTACCAGCTTCTGCACATCGTTATCGTCTTTCAGATAGAAAAACGGGTTATAACAGTGCGACTTTTCCATGTTTATAAGGTCCAGCACTCTTATGTCATATCCTTTTTCTTTAAGTAAATTTCCCGTATCACGAAGGATCTCGCCTTTAGGATCAAGAACGAAGAAGGAAGTGTTTGCCTGACAAATGTTAGGCTTGCAGTAATTCCTCGTCTTTCCCGCACCGGAACCACCGACGATTATGGTGTTAAGATTTCTCAGATGACGCTTACCGTCAAGACCGAGTGAGACATTTTGTGTAAGTATCTTGTTCTCGCTTTCGGGCTTCTTTGAGTACCTTCTGTTTATCTTCCTTACATTTCCCCACCTGGATGATCCGTGTTCTTCACGCCTTCTGTAGTTCTTCGGAGATGAAAGACATACACCTATTGTCAGACCGTATCCGAGCAAGAAAAAGAGAACAGTTTTTATACTGTTCTCACACAAACTTATATTAAACGGATCATTCATGGCTTTGGGAGCTCACTTACAATCTCCGGAAGTCCACCACCGACAAAGGGAGCTATAAGAAGACCGAGCCATACTGCGGGAATAATTCCGAGCAAAGAAAAAATGACAGTTTCCCTGCCATTATTCCTTGTCATTTTTCACCTCTATGACTTTGAACTTCTTCTCGGGAGCCTTTGCGACTTTGAGGATCAAATCATCCACTGCGTCGGTGTATCGACCCTCCCTGATAAGACTGTTTTTCATTTCGATGAGACACCTTAACATTACTCCCTGCTCGTTATCGTCAAGAGCCACAAAATATCTTTTTTCTTTCATACTTTTCCTCCTACATTCTTATTCGACATTTACCTTCCTTTTTCCTGTTTAAATATTTTCGGTTCTTTCGTCTGTATCGCCGGAATGTCGGCATCAGACTTTTTTGTCAGTTCTTCCGACGTCCTTATGATATTTCCCATATCATGACTGAGTTCACGCTTTATTCTCGTGATCTTATCTTTGACGGAAGACTTTTCATGTTGCGTTTCTTCCTGCTCTGAGTTTTGCTTTGACGGAGAGCCTTTCGTCAAAGCCGGAGTGGGGTTTTCTGTCACCTGTTCTCCTGATTCGGTTACTATCGTAGCCTTATCCACCTTTCCAAGTTCAAAGCGTTCGACAATTCTCTGTATCTTAGCCGCATCTTCCGCCCTTACGATAATATCTACCGGTTTTAATTCGTCCTGCTCCTTGTCTTTCAGTACGCAGTAAAGTACACCGTAACGTTTCGCCTCCTGAGTAAACTTCTTCAGATCTTTTCCCTGTAAGGTAAATACTTTCAGCTCTTTTCCCGAACGGATCATACTTGTAAGTCTTGCTTTGCCTTTTGTCTTCTGTTCCTGCTTTAAAACAGCCGCAAGTATCACCGCAAGATTTTTCACAGCACTTCCGCTTAACTTTACAGCCACTTCCATGCCTTCAAGTGATAACCTTACGATCTGTTCTGCCGCATCGCCGCCGTTATTCATGCTTTCTCTCCTCCTTCTTTAATTCTTTTTCCTTCGTCAGCGAGAACCTTTTCAAGCTTTTCCTGTACTTCGTCGGAACGCTGATATATTTTCTCGCACAGCCTGACTTCCTTGCGAAGCTCCCTGAGCCTCACAGTTAACTGTGAGATTTCTTCTTTGGTAGATTTCAGTTCTTCATCAGTAATATTTGTCCTTACCTTGTTTCTGAGCCTTGCCCTTTCATAGACGAGTGTTTTTATTTCACGCATACATCCTTCTTTATGAAAAAGAAGCTGTTCCTTTGTTTCGATACGATACTTGCCGAGAAACCTCATCTCTCGTGAGAACTCCTCCATCTTTATCAGATCTTCCTTTAATATATAATGAAGCTTTGTGTTGTTTCCTTTATACTTGGGAAGATACCCGAGCCTGTAGCAGTAATACAGATAAAGTCCGTACAGCCCTTTGTGTTTTTTGATCTTGTCTTCTCTTGTGGGTAAGTTATACTGCTTTGCCTTTGGCTTTTCATCTGAAAACGGAATGAGTTTTTTACCTCTGTTTTCTTTCAGCCTTTCGGTAATACGGGAGTTGGTATATTCTTCACCTAAGTTTTTCAGCCTTATGGGTTTGCTGTAACCTTTGGGAATAACAGTCCAGTACTTCCTGCTCTGACTGAGATTTACGGTGTAACCCATCTTTTTAAGATAGTATTCAAACTCCGCTTTCGTACTGCTGTGACTTATGGCTTCGTCGATAGCCTCTTTTACGATAGTGTACCTCGTAGGTTTTCCTTCCCTTTCGAGCTTACTCAGATAGTCCGACTGCTTTGAACGGTTGGGAGTATCGTTGTAGTAAAGATTATACTTCTCACATATTCTGTCGGCAACTTTGCGAAACTTGAACCACGAGGTATCCTGACAGCGTTTGCCGTCAACGAAGGACACGGAGTTGATAACAAAGTGACAGTGAAGGTGTTTCGTGTTAAGGTGGGTGGTTACTATTACCTGAAACCTTTCTCCCCACACCTTACTTGCAAACTCCATACCCACCTTCTGAGCAAGCTCGGGAGTTATGTCCGTTTCCTTGAAGCTGAGATAACCGTGATAGGCCTGGATGCCGTCAGTCTTTCCGCATTGTTTCTTTACGGTAATAAACTGCTCCCTCGCAGTAGCCGGATTACAGTTAATACCTTCAACGAAAAGCTCGTGTTCCGTCTTTTCTTCGTTTGAAGCGTAGGCGATTACATCTCTCAGTGCCTGATACTGCTCCGGTGTATATTTCGTCTTCCTTGGATCGGAAGCGTAGTCAATGACCTTACTGAGGCTATGTTTCACCGCCCACAGCTTACTTACTGCCATTTAAGCTCACTCTTTCCCGGGCGAAGGAATACTCTTTCGATGTCTGCCTGAAACTGATGCCAGCGGAGTGCTTCTTCTTTTATGAAAGCCGCATCGACTAAACCTATGGCGTTTGCTTTCACTGCGATTTGGTTAAGATTGTTTCCGATGGCGTAAAGTTCCTTCATCACATCATAAAATCTTTCGTCCGGCTTTTCTTTCGGTTCATAGCCTTTGATGAGAAGTCTGATAAGTGAACTTTCACTCATGCAGGCCATCTCAGACTTTCTTCTGAGCTCGGTGGCTTCATCGTAACTGAACCAGATATGTTTGTCAATGTTGCGTTTTCTCATTATTGCTCCTTTCTTTTTCGGGGTGAGTCAGGGGTATTAGGGGATGTTCCCCTTTGATTCGAGGTGTTTGGGGATACAAACACACTGCTCGCTAATTTTTTACATACCCCGACTCCTTCCTTACTTTTTCAGATTTATCTTTCCAAATTTCTTTCTTTCGGTTTAAAAGGAACGGCTACAATTTTATCTCCGTCCCTGAAAAATCTTTCCGGATACTTAAACATTTCCATATACTTTTCCTGCTGTTTTTCTGTAAGGCTTGTGAAATTTTCACTGTCAATGGGAGCACGGCATATAAAAAATGTTCCTGAGATTATTTCGATCATCTCACGTTTTTCTTCGTCTTTCACAAAACATTTTTCAATCTTCCAGCCGTCTTCTCCGCCGTATTCGTCTTTCATATACTGTTCGATACGGACATTTCTGTCGCTCCCGTCAAGAGATGATGCGTAGATGGAATATCCTCCCATATTTGGCATAAAGGCCTTGTAGGCACTTGAGAATACATACGTTCTTTCTTCTTCCGTGTACTCTTTTTCGAAGCTGTCCTTTGTAAAAACTACGTGACCTACAAGGTGTCTTCTTCCTTCTTTTTCACAATCACGCATTCTGTTTTTGAGTTCGAAGTAGCTTACTTCTTCAAGCGGTGCATCACGATAGATCGCCCTGTTAAGAGGAAGGCCGTCAAGCTTTCCTTCATCGTTGCAGACAATTACCGCATCGTCATCGAAAGGAAAGTATTCCGCAATATACCCTCCGACAATATGTTGCATGGCTTTTAAGTCATCTTCCATTTCGATAAATCTTGCGACTTTGTTCGGCTCGACAAGAAGTATTTTTATCTTTTCATTCATTACAAAATTCCCCTTTCTATATATTTATTGTTTTTGTTTCTTTTGTTCATTTCCGAGAGATAGTCATTGAAATCCTTCCCCAAAGGCGGAGGTGCGTCGACAACTTCATACCTTCCCGATAAGCTTTCCGTCAGTGCTTTTGTTGCTGCCCTGCCTGCTGTATCATTGTCAAGATGAAGATAAATCGTCTTCGTATCAACCTTACTGAGATAGTTTTTTAGTGCGGGAGGAAGCTTCATCGGTTCATTTTCTTTTGAAGGAAGATACACTCCTCCAAGAGAAAGAAGGTTCAGTTCTTTCCAATCGCCGCCTCT
The DNA here is from genome assembly GCA_017513795.1 of Ruminococcus sp. Taxonomy (GTDB): domain Bacteria; phylum Bacillota; class Clostridia; order Oscillospirales; family Ruminococcaceae; genus Ruminococcus. Next base: position 9,579 of record JAFXEJ010000149.1, on the reverse strand, counting down.
TTTCTTACAGATCGTTGCGTATGAAAGAAGGTCGATAGAACTTTCAAAAACGTGAAGTTTATCACTTTCAGAACCAATAAGGCGGAAAGAATATTCCTTACTGCTGCCCTTGCAGTCTCCCATATATCTTGTTTCGTTTGTGGCTCTGTAAGCCGCATATCTTACATTCTTTTCATCATCGTAACCGAGGAATACCACGTTATGATAAGGAAGACTTTCTGCGATAAGACCGTTTTCAATACAATAACTTACTATCTCCCTGTCGATGTTTCTGCCTTCAAGATACTTTCTGACTTTATATGTTCTGTCATTTAATTCGGGAAGAACAAGTTCTTTTGTGTCTGAAAAAGCCTGCTTACTTTCGTAAACAGGCTCCTTTACATTAATATTTCCGAGTATTGACTCCACAGCATCGATAAAGTTCATTCCTCTTACTTTGATGAGGTAGTCAAGTGCATTTCTTCCGCCGATGTTTCTTGCCCACCAGTACCACTTGCCGTTCGAAATCTTGAGACTTGAGTGAGTTACGGTGGTGTAAACAGCAGGCGTGATCTTTACAAGCTCACCCGGCTCATACGTTCTGAGGTAAGTAAGAAGATCCATCTTCCTCGCCTCCTCGATAAATTCTTTTTCAATATAAGGCATTATCTTTCTCCCCTTTCTTTCATTTCCCTGACAGCTTTCTTTATCGATTCATTGACAGAGTCCACAATGAGATCCATCTGAGAACAACTTTCCTTCATCCACCTTTCATATAAGTAGTCAAGAGGATACTTCATACCGTACAGTGCTTTAGCCTCTTTCTGAGGTCTTTTGCTGTCATAAAAAATCATCAGAATATCTTCCTTAACAGCAATCTTATAAGCATTGTTGATTATCTGTTCAACACTCATTTCTTTGACTGACGAAACATAATCTTCATACTCTTTCTCCATCTTTTCATAGAGAAGTCTGTTGTAATCTTTTTTCATCTTTACCTACCTTTCATAATCCCTGTTTCTTTTCTTATCCGGGGTAAACTCTTCTTCCTCGGCAGACATCGGCGATATCTCACTTTCCCTCTTATCAAGGTTCAGCTCGATGTTAAGCTCATTCAGCCTTGCTGTTTTATCAGTAAGTTCATCTTCGTAAGCAAAAGTTCTTTTAACGTCAACCTTTGCCGTTTCAAGCTGATTTTTCACATCAGCAAGTGCTTCTTCTTCCATCTGTATATGTTTTTTAATGAACTCAAGTTCGTTGTCTATACGTATTACAGTACCTACAGCATCGTCTCCGATACTCACTGCGTGTTCAGTCTTTCCCTTCATAACGAAGTCGAAAGACTGATTGAATGTGTTGAAAATAAGAGATGTTTTAAATCCTCTGTATTCACCTACATCTACACTGCCTGCGCCTTTATACTGTTTGCAAAGAGAAAGTATTGCTTCCCCTGCATCTTTCCTTTGAGTAAACTTCGTTCCCCTGATAATCATGCCGACAAACTCATCGTTGGCTTTTCCCGGATGACTTTCAACTGTATTCCAATCCTCTTTCAGAAGGCCTATCTTTTCACTTCTGCGCCTTATATCTTCCGGATAGAATTTAATTATCCTGTCTTCGAGAGAATGCTTTTCATTAAGAAAGTTGGCTTTCAGTACTCTCAGTTTCTGCACCTGCATATCGAGATCCATCTTCTCTTTTATCTTCGGATTCCCCGATGCAAGAGCCTTTATCTCAGCGTAAGAAAGTGCCGTTTCGTCTATGTCTTCCATGGTTCTCACGGGAGAACATGATGACATTATCTGACTGACAAACTTCTGCTTGCGTTCTACCATCTGATAGAGATAGGCATCGAATGTCTGCTCAGTAACGTAGCGGTAGATATGAACTTCATCATTTTCGTTGCCTTGACGGACGATTCTTCCGGCACGTTGTTCCAGATCCGACGGTCTCCACGGACAGTCGATATCATGGATCGCAATGAGTTTATCCTGTATATTTGTACCGGCTCCCATTCTCTGAGTTGAGCCGAATAAGACTCTTACATCTCCGTCTCTCACCTTCTGAAACAGCTCTTCCTTCTTCGCTTCCGTGTTTGCATCGTGAATAAACTTCACTTCTTCTTCCGGTATTCCTTTTTCGATGAGCTTGTGTTTCATATCGTCATACACGGAAAAAGTGCCGTCATTCTTAGGTGTAGACAGATCGCAGAATACTATCTGAGTTGATTTTTTATCAGATGTTTCCTTCCATATTCTGTAAACGTTATCAACGCAGGCATTGACCTTACTGCCTTCATGATCCGGAAGGCTTTCATTTATAAGCCTCTGATCGAGAGCAAGCTTTCTGCCGTCATTGGTAATTAAAAGCATATTGTCTTTGCTTGAATCCACCTGCCCGTTACGGACAGCATCAGCTCTTTCGGAAAGGGATTCAACAAGCTTCTTTTGAACTTCGCTCGGTTTTACGGCAATGGTATGATAGTTCGCATTCGGCACGGGAAGCTCAAGCATATCCGAGGTCTGTATATCGGCAACCTCCCTGAACATGTTCATCAGTTCCGGAAGATTATAAAACTTCGCAAAGCAGGTCTTTGCCCCGTAACCTGTTCCTTCCGGATTAAGTTCGATGGTTGTTACGGTCTCCCCGAAGGTCGATGCCCACGCATCAAAGCTCCCCAGACCGCTATGCTGAAGTGTTTCATACTGAAGATATCTTTGTATGGTATAAGCTTCCACCATGGTGTTTGATATAGGAGTTCCGGTTGCAAAGATAATGCCCTTGCCTCCCGTTATCTCATCAAGATACCTGCACTTCATGAACATATCGCTGGACTTCTGAGCTTCCGTCTGTGATATACCACTGACATTTCTCATCTTTGAATAACAAAAGAGATTTTTGAAACTGTGGCTCTCGTCTACAAACAGCCTGTCGATACCAAGTTCTTCGAAGGTAATCACGTTATCTTTTCTACTCTGATCATTAAGCTTTTTCAGCTTACCTTCGATAGATTTTCTCGTTCTTTCTAGCTGCTTGATTGTAAACTGCTCGCCTTTGCTGCGTTTTAACTGATCAAGACTTGTAAGCACTTCATTCAGTTCGTCGGTAAGGATATCTCTTTGTCTTTCGTAGGATACGGGTAGCTTCTCGAACTGAGAGTGTCCGATTATGACCGCATCATATTCTCCCGTTGCTATCCTGCTGCAGAACTTCCTTCTGTTCTTCATCTCGAAATCCTTCTTTGTAGCCACGAGGATATTTGCACCGGGATAAAGTGTCAGGTATTCCGCCGCCCACTGTTCTGTAAGGTGGTTAGGAACAACAAAGAGAGATTTATTGCAAAGCCCGAGCCTTTTAAGTTCCTGGGAGGCAGTAACCATGGTGAAGGTCTTACCACTTCCCACAACGTGTGCAAGAAGTGTGTTTCCGCCGTAAAGAATTCTCGCAACAGCATTTTTCTGATGAGTACGAAGTTCGATTTCCGGATTCATGCCGTGAAATATTACATGGCTTCCGTCATACTCACGAGGCCTTATCGAGTTAAACTTTTCGTTGTAAAGCTTTACAAGCCTTTCCCTTCTTGTGTGTTCGTCCCATATCCACTCCACAAAAGCATCCTTTATCTCCTGCTGTTTTGCCTGAGCGATAGAGGTTTCGTTCTTGTTTAAAACTGCCTTCTTCTTGCCGTTTTCGTCCTCAAAATAATCAAAGATACGCACGTCCTTAAGGTTCAGCGTATCTTCTATTATCTTATATGCGTTTACTCTTTTTGTGCCGTAAGTGGTGTTTGCCTTGACGTTTCTTCCGTCATAATTCTTACCTTTTATATACCACTCACCGGTAACATCAGAATACCTTACAGTCATCTCTTTCTGAAGGTAAAACGGCGTATCGAGAAACTCATAAACGAACTGAGATATGATATCTTCCGGTATCCACGTTGATCCGAGTTTTACTGATATCTCGCTTGCATTAAGTTCCTCAGGCTGTGCTTTTTCGAGAGCTTTTACATTAGATGAATACACTCCCGGGTGAAGTTCTTCCATAGTTCTTACGAATCTCAGCTTTTCACGCACATTTCCCGAAAGATATTCATCTGCGGGAAGATATTTTTGTTCGTCTGAACCTTCTTCGTAAAGAGGGTTAAGGAAGATGACACCATTCAGGTCTGAATAAATTTCTTCTTCACTCTTGCCGGAAAGAGTCATCATATACTCCATATCAACGCAGGCTTTTTCACCTATAGATACAGCCAAAGCTTCGCTCGATGTTTCAACATGAGTTATCTCAATGTGCGGTTTTATAGTCCTCTTAGTAAAAATATCCGCCTTTCTTTTCAGCGTTCCGTCTTTTTCAAGGACTTCAAGCGCTGAGATAAGTGGATAGGAACTGTCCTGAGAGAATGCCATGTTGTTGGCTCGGGAGCTAAGAAGACCGTACTTCTTGGTAAAGCTGTCATAAAGAGTATTCAGCCTTCTCTGCACGACTTTTATTGCAGAATCCGGATAATCGTTAAGCTGTAAGTCGATTACTTCCCTGACAGCGTCACGGATCTTAATCATGCCCATGATCCTGTTTTTGCCTGTATCACTCACTTCAATGAGGTTCATGCGTGAGTTTTCACGGAAGTATATTTTGTCTTCAACCACAGTGTACGAATAGTTTCTGACACTGAGATCTGCTGGAATTGATGTGTCTTTTTCCATTTCGTCAATATCATCTATCTCATATTCTTCGATATGTCCGTGGATGTTCTGTACAGCTTCATGAAGAAGGTCTGACAGAAGAACGTTTTCATAAGGAACACAGGTTGTCTCCATTCCAAAACGTCCGGACACTTCTTTCATTTCACCGAGTATCATCTGTGGATTATCGGCAAAGTAGGAGTTCATGGTAATGCCGTTTTCATCATCCGCAAGATATATCCAGTCATCTTTCGGGTCAGCTATGAGCGTATCTCTTTTCTGTAAAAACAGTATGTCGGACACTACTTCCGTTCCTGCATTGCCCGAAAAAGCATTGTTCGGAAGCCTTATCGCACCTAAAAGCTCAGCACGCTGAGCGATATACTTCCTTACGGAATGATTCTGTTTATCCATAGTTCCCTTGCTCGTAATGAGAGCCATCACACCAACGGGACGAAGCTTATCAAGGGATTTGGCGAAGAAAAAATCATGAATAAGAAAGTTGTTTTTATCATACCTCTTGTCATAAACCTTGAAGTCTCCGAACGGTACGTTTCCTATTACCGCATCGAAGAAGCTGTCGGGAAGATTTACGTTCTCAAAACCGTCATTAGCGATAGAGTTCTTCTGATAAAGCTGCTTTGCAATGCGAGCTGATACAGAGTCAAGCTCCACACCGTAAATCTTACTTTCAGCCATACTTTCGGGAAGCATACCCATAAAGTGCCCGATACCGCATGAAGGCTCTAAGATATTGCCTCTTTTGAAACCAAGATTTTCAAGCACCTGATACATAGCTGCGATTACCTCGGGAGGAGTGTAAAACGCAGTCAGAGTACTTTCTCTTGCGGAGATATATTCGTCCTGCGTAAGAAGCTCGTACATCCTCATTCTCTCACCGGCCCATGATGAATTGTTCGGATCAAAGGCTTCCGGCAGACCGCCCCAACCTACATACTTTGAAAGGATGATCTGTTCTTCGGGCTTTGCAAACCTGTCTTCAGCTTCGCACCTTTTAAGAACTTCGATAGCTTTGATATTTCTTTCAAAACGCTCTCTCTTGCCCACAACTTCGATATCATTTTCTTTCAGATTGAAGTTGTGTCTTTCGGACATGGGGATATCAGGGTGAAGGTCATAGGTTGTAACCTTGCCTTTGATAACCTTTTCTTTCGGCTGTGTAGCCTTTTCAATATCTTCTTCGGTTACATATGTCAGTTCATCAAAGCTTAGATGAGGAAGAACCTTTTCGTTTAATTCTTCAAGGCTTTCGTACTGCTCTGTCCTGACGGGAACATTATCGACAAACGTTTCGATGCGATTGTTTACAATATCGGCATTTACCTGGATTTCGTGCTTTCCGTCTTCGGTGGTGGTGTAAGCAAGACCGATTTCTGTCAGGTCCGAATAATCCCCACCTTTGTCTGTTTCAAACTCATCATCTATATACCCGTCAATAAGTTCCTTCGCCTTGTTGAGCGTATCATTTTTTATTTCCTGAACACCTGCTTTTTCAAGAAGAATATTTATGGTTTCTTCTGTTCTTCCGACTGCTATCGGCTCACGGGTAAGAAGTTCCTCCATAAACTCCTCATACCCTTCATCGCCTTTGTCGATAAGCTCTGTTCTTGCAACGGAGTCAAGATATGAGAAGAACTCTTCCGCACTGTCTGTACGTTCTTTAGCTTCATTTATAAGCTGGTAAGTGAGTCTCAGGATCACAAACTGTCCGCCATATTCCGGGTGAGGGTGAAAGTATACAGCTTCAAATTCCTGCACATCCGGACGATTAAAGTATCTGTCTTCCTCGTCAAAGAATGGGTGAGTGTCTTCCGGTTCTTTGATAAGACTTCTTACAAAATCTATCTTCTCGACCCTGTTAATGGGAAATCCGGTTGAGTTTTCAAAGGTAATATCCCTCATTGAGACATCACCACTGATCTTGCCTACACTTTCAATGATATGCTTTCTGTCATTTATACTGACTTCTTTACCGATAAGTTCTTCGTCCGAAACGGCATTGGAAGGTTCAGTTTCAACCACTCTCAGATGATCGTTAAGCGGATTCTCCCTGACTCTTTCTTCAAAGACAGCCCTTTCGAGCTCTTTGCTGAGTAACGGCATCTTCACGTCGTAAAGCATTACCCTTTTGTCATCTATAGAAGAAATCTCGTATTCGACAGTACCCATATAGACTTTGTCCCCGACAAGGAACTCATATTTATATTGTATTTCCTGTTCGGGCAAAGCGTTTGTCACTTCACTTTCAAAACGGGGAGTATGTTTTTCTTCAAGCCATTTTTCGTACGCTTCTTTTTCATTATCGTTAAGATAGCGTCCGTCACGGATAAGCTGAGAAAGTCTCTTTTCCACCTGATGCCACGAAAGACTGACAAAAGGAGAATTATCCTGATATCCTTTGCTTATACGAATACCCTTTGAGTCATGCCACTGATTATATTCGTCAAATCCCGGTATATGTGAGCTCCCACCGATGCCGTATTCTTTTTTAAGAAAGTCTGTGTTATCTTTTACAGACAGACTCTTTTCAAACTGTTCGCATATCCTCATCTTGCCGTTATGAAAGCCACTTCCGCTGATAAGTGTAGCGTCAATTACTTCCTGAGGAATATCAAAGGCAGAGATGTTACTCTCTGCCCTCGTTTCAATATTTCTTGTCTGCTGTTCGTAGGTCGGTAAAGGTTTTGTGTCTTTTATGCGAAGATAACTTCCTTCAATACTGTCTCCTGAACCGAGTTTCTGATGTTGTTCATCATCTGAACCCAGTTCATTAAGTCCTTCTCCTTCAATTCTTCCGTCACTCCCTGAAGGTTCTTCATCTTCTCCGTCAACTCTTCTTCCATCTTCAGAGCCTCCGTTTCTTTCTGATGAAGATGTTCCGTCAGTTTGCCTGCTGTCAGAAGGTTGTAATAAACTATCATCCTGTGTTCTTTCAAAAACTGTCTTCTCAGCTGAGCGTATCTGCCCAAAGTTACTTCCGGCTGAGGAGGAAGCGTAAGGTCCGGAAGGATATAATCCCCCACGTTTTTGTACTGAATCTCTTTCATATGATCCACTCCTTTCGAAATTTTTCTCATTGTAAACTTTTTCTTTTTCATTTGCAATTGTGCGATCTGACTTTTCATACGCCCTTACAGTTCTTGCAATCTCGGAAAGTGCAATCTGAGAAATGATACTGACGGTGTAGCCTACAGAGTTAAGAGCTTCACGGCTTGAAAATTTTCTGATATCCGAAAAGTCTTCCGATGAAAAAATTTTCATAGTATCCATACCGAGCCTACTCATTATCATATAAGCTACGCTGTTTGATATGAGCTTTTTATAAATATCACGGATATTTGTATCCCCACGAAGTGAGCTGTCGATATCGGAAAGAACTTCTCCCACATATTCGGGGATATTGTCTTCCGCCGCATTTCTTGCAGCTGAGATGACCGCATCGTAGATATCATCTTTTCTTTCGAGTTCACCGAAAGTGTTTTCGAGGGTATCAATGATAAAGAGCGCATGCTCCTCTTTCATATTCCATAAGGGAACGGGACGTGCATATCTGCTTTCATGGGTATCGGAGATATCGAAGTAGTACTTTAAGCGCTGTGAACTACCTTCCTCATCTTCAAACACAGCGATGCCCTTCGCACCTCTGTTAACCCAGCGACCGAAAATCTTGTTCCAACGTACCGTTTCGAGAACTGCTGTCGCATCGGGGCGCTGTGCATACACAAGGAGCTGTTCATCAAATCGGAGCTTAAAATTAAAAGAGGAAGACTTAAGAAAAGTCTCCCAACTCTCCGGTGATGAAGTGACATCTTTGATGATGCCTTCATACAGTTCCGTTATATACTGAAATTTTCCTGCCAATATTATCCCTCCTTACTTTCTTTAATGTCCGGAAGCTCTCCGCCTAAGTACGAGTAAAGCTTATTGCTTTTTACTGCGTTCTGAAGTGCGAGGATCACTGCGATGTCGGAGATGGTGATGTTGGGAATCTTGAGGATCGATGCAACATCGAGTTTTGAGAGGTCTTTTTCAGTCCTGTGTCCTGCTTCATAAAGCTTGGTCATTACTTTTATCTTCTGCTGAAAACTGAATTCTTTCATAATAACCTACCTTTCTCTGTCTTCACGTTTGCGGAGATAGCTGCGATAATACTTCAACGCATTGAAAACGTATTCTTCCGTCTCGGCATGAGAGATTTCTGCCGGTATCAGATTTCTGATCCTTTCGCTTTTCAGAACGAGCTTTTCCACCTGATTCGGTTTTCTTTCGTTCATAATAAGGGAAATGATGTCGGGAGTAAGCTTTCCTTCATCGGAAAGTTTCCTCATCCTTATCGCCTGTGCGTGTGAAGGGATTGCCTCGTTTATGTCGATTTCTTCTACGATATCACGTTGATCTTCTTCGGGAAGGTATGAGATCTCCACTGCGGGACGCATTTTCATCTTGTCCTGATTCACCATTTCAAGAAGTTCGGGAACGAGATAAGTAAGGCGGATATATCTTTTTATCTGTGTTTCGCTTTCATTTACCATTTCCGCAAGTTCTTTGTTGGAACGATATTTTAACTTCGGACCCACTGGGACCGAAGTTAAATCTGTCCTTTCACCTTGCCTTTTCAACGCATCAAGGAGCATTTTGTACGCCTTCGCTTTTTCACTTGGAAGAAGCTTTGAGCGATGATAGTTACTCTCCACAAGGAATATCGTTGCTTCATCGTCATCCATCTCCACAACCTGACAGCGAAGACTGTCTAAACCTAACAGCTCACTTGCACGTCTTCTTCTATGTCCTGAGATAAGCTCGAATCTGCCGTCATCTTTCTGTCTCACTACAGCCGGAACTACCACACCGCGATTAAGGATGCTTTCCATGAGCTGAAACATATCCTCATCGT
>JAFXEJ010000148.1 GCA_017513795.1 Ruminococcus sp. | reverse complement strand
TTGGTGCTGTGTGCATTATTGGCGGTGCAATGATAGGTGAATTGATAAAACCTAAAATAACGTCAAACCACAATTTATAAAACCGAACATATTCTTAAATGTCATCTATTCTGAGCAAGACAGACAGTAAAACCTCCGATGATTTCATCGGAGGTTTGAGATTGTCGATAAACATCATTGTTTGCGGGCGAACGCAGTTCGCCCCTACATTCATAATATGTAAAATAGCCATCTGTAGGGGACGGCGCACCTAACGGGTACCCGTACCCTCTGTCCTTCGGACATCTCCCTACACAGTAGGGAGTCACCCGACGTCCCGTTAATATATGGCTTTTTCTACAGTCTGAGACTTGTACATCTGTACAAGTCTTTTTTTGTTGCCAGAATCTGCGGTATGTGGTATAATATAGAAAGTTGAAGATGCGTTTTTCTAACAATTATGAAGGAAGCATTTGAAAATTTTTTTAGAGATGACACAGAAAAATATCAAAAAGAAGGGAACGCTATGGATAAAATATATCCGATTAATTATGCAAAATCACACATGGGTCTATTCCTTGCAATCTTTATAGCTGTGGGAGCAGTACTTCTCTCATTGCTGTTTGTCAGTAACGGAGCTTCTTTTTCCGATATAAAATACCTGTGTATCGCAGCCGCCATATTAGCGCTGATGTGTGTGCTCTCTGATTTCACAAAGAACAGGAAAAACAAAAACAAAATTTCTCATATGCAATACATGCTGTCGTGTCCGCATGTAACAGGAAAAGTCTGTGAAATCAAACGTATCCCTTATTTTTTCGGCAGGGAATTCAAGGAAAGCTCTGTATTCTGTGCAATGGGACGCAATGTGGTTTATCGTGTTGCTGTATCTTTCCATAGTCCTGTTACCGATAGAGAGGAAATTGCGGTTTCTGAACCATACAGCAGAAATATTGCTTCTTATGTAAATAATAACAGCATTGCAGTTCATTATTCACAGAATGGAGAATACTGGATAGAAATCTAAGTCAACACCGCACACTTGCCAGAATCTGCAGTGTATGATATAATATAAAAGGTCGGACAGACCGATAAATAATAATGTATTGGAGGAAAGTAAAATGGAAAAAAACGAAAGATTTGAAAACATTTATTCTCAGGGAAAAGTGCATGAGGTGCAAATTTGGGTTGATAAAGAAACCGGTGTAAATTACATGTTTTATCACCAGGGAAGCGCAGGAGGATTAACTCCGTTATTAGACAAAGACGGAAGACCTGTTATTTCTACTGTTGATAACAAGTAAATCCCAATATACCATACTGAATATGCACACAGCCGCCTGTGACTAATAATCGCAGACGGCTGTTTTTTCAGTAAGAACTCACTTTTCCGGAGTTACAATAGAATAATATGAGTGCGAAGTTATCTTGTAGACTACAGCATAGAACAGCGCAAATACCGCAAATATACCGACTGCTGTTGCAATAAGAAGTGCTGTATTTTCAAGGTACATCAGCTTGAGAAGCTTTGAGATAATAGGCATTGCAAACGCCATATGCACACCGGCAGTTACAAGCGGAGCAAAGAATACTGTCAGCACCTGAGAATTGATACTGCGCTTTATTTCCTTTTTAGTCATGCCTACTTTTCTCATTATATCGAAGCGTGAAGCATCCTCATGACCTTCAGTTATCTGCTTGTAGTAGATAATAAGTACTGCCGCAATCAGGAATACAACGCTGAGAGTTATTCCCATGAAGAAAATTCCTGTGTAAAGTTCTGTGCATTCCTCACGAAAATCCTGACGCCATGCAACGTCGGTATTAACTACGCCGTTTTTCTCATGATTCATCTCGATATTGCTGAATATTTTCCCGTTGAGTTCACGTCCGGCATCCATGCTGTCCTTATCGGAAAGAACTGTATCATATCCGCAGCGGAATAAAAGCATGAAATCATAAAGTCCGTTATCAACTTCAACGAGTTCAGCCGCATATTTTTCAAGGTCGCTTACAACTAAGTATACTCTCGGAGTACCGGAAGAAAGTACATTTCCTGTCAGCTTAAAAAATCCAGAAAGACGCTTTTTTACAGTAAGTTTCTTTTTCCCTCTTATGGAAAAGGTATCAAACTTTTTTGCTTCCTTGTCACTGTATACAAGACATTCACCGTCTGCAAGGGTTTCATTTTCGCCTGTAATACGGTTATAGTCTGAAAGCGAAAACAGCTGGAGCTCTATGATATCGTCAGCCGAGTCAGTCTCATAAATTACAAGTTCTTCATCGCTGTCGGAAAAATCACCGTTTCTGATAATTCCTGTCGATGCGGCGCAGTCGTAGTATATTGAATCTTCGCATTCAAGGAAATCTGCCTGTTCAATAAATTCCTTTCTGAATTCGTCAGTAATATCAGAATAGCTGTTGAACTGAGCGTCTGCACATAGCTGATACGGAAATGCGCTTTTTACTGTATCTTCAAGTCCGGCATAAAGGCTACCTGTAGCCGAAACTGTTACAAGTACCATTGTGCAGAGAATACAGATAGAAGCAAGTCCGGCACCGTTGCGCTTCATGCGGTATGACATTGAAGAAACTGAAACAAAATGCTTTGGATTATAGTAATAATTCTTGTTTTTTCTGAGAAGTCTGCAAAGAGTTACAGAGCCTGATATGAAAAGAAGATATGTTGCCACGATAACCATTACTACTGCTACAAAAAACAGCATCAGCGCATTGAGCGGAGCTTTTATTGAAAGCGAAATTGCATAAGCGCCGATAAGAAGTCCAAGACCGATAAGCGCAAGAACACCATTGCCCTTAGGAGGCTTTTCGCCGGTTTTATCGCTCATGATGAGTGACGCCGGCTTTGACAGTGCAACTCTTACAAGTGCATTGACAAGAAGAAGCAGATATATCCCCGCAAATACTGCCGCTGTTATCCCTATAGCCGGCAGATGAACGTATACAGCAAATCCTATTTTTTCATCAAGTGCTTTCAGAAGCGCCGCCTCTGCAAGCTTTGAAACTGAAATTCCGAGTATGATTCCTGAGCCTGTCGACATCACCGCAACAGCTATGCTCTCAATTGCCATAACCTTTGCGATGTTCTTCTTGTCCATGCCAAGAACGTTGTACAGACCAAGTTCACGGCTTCTTCTCTTGATGATGAACGAATTTGTGTAGAAAAGGAATATCACCGAGAAGACTGATATTATCCAGCCGGCAAGCGGAAGAATAGAGCCCAATGTTACAGCACCCTTTTTTATGCTGTCAAGAATCCTGTCGCTTGCAAGAAAATGCATAATGTATGTTATGGCTGACATGATAGCTCCGCCTGCAATGTATGGGATATAAAGACGCTTGTTCTTCTTTATTCCGTCAAGAGCAAGCCTTGTGTATACTGCTGTCTTCATTAATTTTCACCGCCTGTACTGAGCATTGTAAGTGTATCTGAAATAAGTCCGTACATCTGTCTGTCTGTATTGTCTCCTCTGTATATCTGGTGGAAAACTTCTCCGTCCTTGATGAAAAGTACTCTGCCGGCATGACTTGCCGCCTTTACGGAGTGAGTTACCATAACGATAGTCTGTCCTGTTTTGTTTACTTCGGAGAAAAGTGCTAAAAGTTCGTCAGTGCTTTTTGAATCAAGCGCACCTGTCGGCTCGTCTGCAAGTATGAGCTTTGGATTTGTTATTATTGCTCTTGCAACAGCCACTCTCTGCTTCTGTCCGCCGGAAACCTCATACGGATGCTTTTCAAGAAGTTCCTCTATTCCGAGTCTCTTTGCTATCGGAGCAAGCTCCTTTTCCATGTATGAATGCTTCTTTCCGGCAAGCACAAGCGGAAGAAAAATATTATCCTTTAATGTAAATGTATCAAGAAGATTGAACTCCTGAAATACAAATCCGAGGTTATCTCTGCGGAACTGTGCGATTTCCGATTCCTTTACCGATGTAAGGTCGATTCCGTCAAGAATAACCTTGCCGCTTGTGGGCTTATCAAGTGCCGCTAAAATATTGAGCAGGGTTGTCTTTCCGGAGCCGGATTCTCCCATTACTGCAACGTATTCTCCCTTTTCCACCTCAAAGGATACGTTTTTAAGTGCCTCGACCTTATTTTTTGAAAAGCGTGTTGTATAAGTTTTTGCAACAGCCTGTACATTCAATATACTCATGTGAATTTCCTCCTTAATTACTTTGTGATTACATTATAGCACAAAAAAGGAACTAAAACCATTGATTTGGCTTACAGTTCCCCTTTGAAATCTTACATTTTTGAAAGAATTATTCCTTCGGCTGATTTTTGAAGCAATAGCGCACATGGCTTACGTCAGTCGTGGCTTGTGGGATGCTGCTTTGAAAAGTCAATGGTGACAGTTGTTCCGGCACCGACCTCAGAAACCGCTGAAATTCCATGCGACAGATTTCTGCATATCCTCTTGCAGAGATACAGACCTATTCCGCTTGCAGATTTGTCCAGTCTGCCGTTTGAGCCTGTATAACCGTTGTCGAAGATTCTCGGCAGATCATGCGAAAGAATACCTATTCCCGTATCTGATACCGTAAGTTTTCCGTCACCTGTCGATTTTATGGTGATTCCGCCCTTTTTTGTGTATTTCAGTGCATTTGACAATACCTGCTCTATGACGAATGACAGCCATTTTTCGTCGGTTGTAACTATAGTTTCCGACAATTTGAGCGTAAGCGACAGCTTCCGCATGATGAATTCGCCCCTGAATTTTCTTACAGCCTGTTTTACAATATCGTCAAGGCGGTGCTGTGAGAATACATAATCAGTCGTATCAGAACCGAGACGCAGAAATGCCAGTACCATGTCAACATACTGCTCAATGCGGAAAAGCTCCGCCGACGCTTTTCTTGACAATTCGCTGTCCTCTCCGCCGAGAATAAGACGCATTGAAGCTATAGGAGTCTTTATCTGATGCGCCCACACTGTATAGTAAGTCACCATGTCGGTGTATTTTTCTTTCGTCTGGATCGAAAAATCATTATGCGCAGAAATCACTGTCCGCATAGCTTCTGCCCATGCCTCGTGCTCAGGAGGAGGAGTCTGCACAATGGCAGACAGCATGGCATCCGTGACGGATTTTATTTCTTTGAGAGCATTCCTGTGCTTCCTGTATGATGCAAAATCAAACGCAAGAAAAACTGCTCCTGCCGCTGTACAGAGCGCCGACGGATAAAGTACCGCACCAAGAGGAAGTCCGTACAGCCAGAAGGTCAGCAGAAAAATAAATATGAATATTACTCCGCAGAGAAATATCTTTCTGCGGATGTTAAGATAATCTTTCAGCATTTTTATATTATTCCTCGATTATGTATCCTATACCGTGCTTCGTTTTGATGAAATCAGAAAGACCTGCTCCCTCAAGACGGCGGCGAAGTCTGTTTATATTTACAGAAAGGGTATTTTCATCAACGAAGCAGTCGGTTTCCCAGAGAGTATCCATAAGCTTTTCACGGCTCACTACTCTGCCCTTCTGCTCCATAAGTATACTGAGGATTTTAAATTCGTTTTTTGAAAGCGAGATTTTCTCATTATTATATGTAAGCGATGAATCTGAAAGATTCAGTATAGCTCCCCTGTGCTCACGAAGCTCAGTATTTTTTGAAAAATCATATGTACGCCTGAGAAGTGCCATTACCTTCGCCATAAGAACCGACATATCAAACGGCTTTGTAATGAAATCATCAGCCCCCATATTCATAGCCATTACGATATTCATGCTGTCAGACGCAGAGGAAATGAAAATTATCGGAACACTCGACAATCTGCGTATCTGCGAACACCAGTGATAACCATTATAAAAAGGCAGAGAAATATCCAGCAGCACGATATGCGGAGAGGCTGCGGTAAACTCTGAAATTATATTCTGAAAATCTGACGCACAGACGGTTTCAATCCCCCACATGGACGCCTGAGAAGCAATTCCGCCTGCAATTCCGTCGTCGTCCTCTACAATAAATAAACGATACATTGATTTCACCCCTAAAAATTCTTGCTCCTTATTCCTAATGAATCAGAGCAACATTATTATAACATATAACCATATATTTTTCAATAAAATAATCTCTTATATTTATATTTTTTTACAGCACTGTATTATTGACAGCCTATCAACTGTTATGCTATAATAATCGGGGTAAAAACGCATAAAAGTGCTATTTTGCCTCAATATTTTGAAAGGAATCACCTACATGAGTACCACATTAAAAAAACGAAGCGCATACTGGGATAACATCAAAGGAATACTGATGTTCCTTGTTGTCTTTGCGCATATATTATTTCAGCTTCAGGACAAATCAGAACTTATCAATTCTGTTGTTGACTACATTTATATGTTCCACATGCCCGCATTCGTATTCGTATCCGGATATCTGGGCAAAAGTGAACGTTCACACAGCTTTGAAGGCATTATAAAGCTGATATTCCTTTATTTCATATTCAACAGTTTAATGGGATTCGCCTGCGGATTTTCTTCTCTGCTTGTACCTCTGTATTCCTACTGGTACCTGTTAGCACTGATAGCATGGCGTCTGACCGCTCATCACCTTGCCAGATTCAAGGAAATCAATCTGATATTATTCGCTGTAGCATTATTTGTCGGATTCTACCCGAGTATTGACAACACCTTTGCTGTGGCAAGAATCATCTGCTTCTATCCTTACTACATGATAGGTTATCAGATGAGCAAAGAAAAAAATACTGAATTTTTAAGCAAAAAGTATTCAAAACGAATGGCTGTCGGATTACTACTTCTTGTAATTACAGCTGTGATTGCATTTGCGGCATACAGTTTCTTCAGATATAATGATTCTGCGCTGATGATGGGCTACTACAGAGAACCTGTCGCTTCATTCGGAAGAATAGTTCTGTATATTATCTCATTCCTTGCAATATATATTTTAAGATGTATCACTCCTGAAAAAAATATTCCTCTGCTGACAAAATTCGGTCAGAACTCCTTATGGATATACATTCTTCACAGACCTTTCACTCTGGTCATGAGCGAAGTCATCGGCAAATATTCCGACTCGTTTATAATTCTTGTTTCAATTCCGGCTACAATTATTTTATGCATGATACTTGGAAGCGATCTTGCAGCTAAATATCTGAACAGATTCCTTGCGTCCGGAGTTGATATATTCATTTCCGACAACAAGAAATTCACTCTGGCAAAGCTTGCGACACTCGGTGTATCGCTTATGTTCGTTGCTTCTGTGGTAATGAATTCCTACAAAGGCTTCTCATTCAGCGATATCAAAAAACGTCTGAACGGCGAGGTGGAATACGAATCTATCGAGGACAGCGAGGAAGACATAATTTATCCCGTAATGACCGAAAATCAGAAAAAAGCCTTCGATGACGCTTTCAGAATCACTTTCGCCGGCGATCTTATACTGCTTGAAGATCAGGTAAAACGTGCATACAACGGCGATACATACGATTTTACAGATGTTTTTGAGTACGCAGAACCATACATTTCTTCTGCTGACCTTGCTATCGGTGTATTTGAAGGTCCTATGGCAGGCGCAGAAGCCGGATATACCACAAGCAATTATGATGATTCAAAGGAATTATATCTCAACTTCCCTGATGAATTCGCATATTCTGTGAAGGATGCCGGATTCGATCTTGTCACAACTGCAAACAATCATCTGCTTGACAAGGGCGAGGAAGGTGCATTCAGAACACTTGATGTTCTTGACGAAATCGGACTGGAACATACAGGTTCCTACAGAAACGCTGAGGATAAAGAGAAGAATCACGTCAAAATGATTGAATGTCAGGGTATCAGAATAGCCGTATTATCATATACATTCGGTTCAAATTATGTGACCGGCACAGAACTCAGCAGCGGAAAATATTCGTATATAACATCGGTTATTTTCGGAACAAAGGGCGATAATTTCGAAAAGCTCAAGAAGAATGTTGAGGAAGATTTCAAGGACGCAAAAGCATTGTCTCCTGACCTTATCTTAGTTCTGCCGCATATCGGAACACAATTCTCAAATGAGCCTGACAAGGAGCAGGAAACATGGTTCAATATCTTCAAGGAAAACGGCGCAGATATCATTCTCGGCGATCATTCCCATGCCGTTCAGCCTGCTTTTATTGAAAACATCAGCGGAAAATCAGTATTTACTGCATACTGTCCCGGAAATTTCGCTAATGTATACCGTGAAAAGCAAGGCGATACAAGCATGCTGATAGACGTATATATTGACCGCAACACAAAAAGCGTAATCGGCGGAAGCATCGTTCCGCTCAACACTCACGCTCCGGCTGACGGAAATTTCCGTGCTGTTCCTGTATATGATATCATGAACGATCCTGAGCTGAGAAAAGAACTGACTACAGACGACATAGATCGTGCCGCTGAGTCAAATGAAATTATCACCAATGTTGTTTTCGGACATAAAATGGATATTTCTTCCATCACCGAAAGATATTATTTCAACGAAAACGGCTTTATACGCTCCAGAACTGATACACTTCCTCTTACTGAGGAAATGAAAAACAGTACTCTTTATAAGGAAATGGAAAAGGCAGAATCTATCTGCTTTATAGGCGACAGCGTAACAGAAGGAACAAAAAACGGCGGATGTCCATGGTATGAGCCTATCGAAGGATTATTCCCGCAAAAGGAAATAAAGAATTATTCCAGAGGCGGATGTACTGTCTCATATATGACGGACAATGCTGATAAGATTCCAGCCGCTGACCTTTATGTTGTCGCACTCGGTACAAATGATGTCAGATATCGTGATGAGGAGATCTGCGCAATGACATCTGAAAAATATGTAAACAAAATGAAGGAACTGAAGAAAAAGCTCAGTTCTGACTCTCCCGATGCAGAATTTATATTTATCGCTCCGTGGTATTCAACTGACGGAGATGAGTTCTGCGACCTTTCCTTCAAGGAAAAAACTGCTCTTAATCAGGAATATTCAGACGCACTTGAAAAGTTCTGCAGTGATAATTCCATTAAGTTTATAAATCCCAATGATTATATCAGAAACAAGCTTATGGAGTCACCGCAAAGCACTTATCTCCTTGACCACATTCATCCCAATGCGTCAGAGGGCGTTATGATGTATTCGGAAGCTGTACTGTCAGAGTGATTTTTCCGGCGAAATAACAAACAACAGCCTTTCCTGAAATGAGGTGAAATTTATGCTCAGAATAAGACCATACAGAAAAAACGACAGCAGATATATAGCATCATGGTGTCAGGATGTTGTGACATTTTATAAATGGAGCGAAGGCAGATTAGGTGATTATCCCGTTTCGCCGGAACGAATCGAACAGGCTGTATCCGGACGAATAGATAACGAAAAATATTTCCCCTTCACTGCGTTTGACGAAAACGGTATTGCCGGTTTCTTTACGCTTCGTCATCCGGATGAAAAATCTGATGAGCTAAGCTTCGGATATGTAATTGTCAGTCCCGAAGCAAGAGGAAAGGGCTATGGAAAACAAATGCTCCGGTTAGGCATAAAATTCGCTTTTGAACTTTATGGCATATCCAAGGTTTCGCTTGAAGTTTTTGAAAATAATCCATCAGCCTATCACTGCTATAAATCCGTCGGTTTTAAAGAAAACGGCAATGTCACGAACTATAATCTTTGCGGCGAAGTGTGGAAAAGTATAGAAATGGAAATCATCCGATAAAATCAATTCTCAAAAATATAGACTACTATAATACCGCACAGCATTGTGCGGTATTGCTTTTAAAAAAATTTTGAAATTTTTGCAACACCTGTAATAATTTCTTCGAATGTATTATATGAAACCCGCAAAGGAGGGATGAGAATGACAGGAACTGAACTAAGGGAAGGCATTGCCTCCTCCCCTGAAATAGTCTACCGGAAATTCATTGATGAATACGGAGGGTATGTCTACGCAATAGCTTTCAACAAGCTCAGAAGCGTTTGTACTACCGCTGAAATTGACGAATGCGTCAGCGATGTCTTTGCAGAAATTTTTATGAAATACGGTTCCGCTGTTCCCGATGAAAGGGATATGAGAGGCTACACCGGAACAGTTGCAAAACGCCGTGCCGTAGATTATTTCCGAAGATACACGTCAGAAAAAACAAAAATCATCTGCATTGACGAGGAGACAGCCGGAAAAGCCGTTTCTGATATTGATATCGAGAAGGACAGCGACAAAAAAGAAATGCAGAGTATACTTCTTCAGAAAATCGAACAGCTCGGCGATCCGGATTCTGAAATCATCATCAGAAAATTCTATTACGATCAGAATGCGTCTGAAATCGCACGAAAGCTTAATCTAAAAGCGTCATCTGTCCGGTCAAGGTGCAAACGTGCTCTTGAAAGACTCGGCGCAATGCTTGCAGAAGCCGGAATATCCATTTAAGGAGGGAATTGCATGAACAAAAAAGATTTTGAGATCCTTGAAAATGCAGACGATGATACTGTACAGAAACTTGAAGCTCAGTACCCCGTTTTTGACGAGAAAAAGAGAGAGGAGATCTATAAAATGACTATGAAAAAAATGAAAGAACAAAATGAAATCACATATACAGAATACAGCGAAAAGATAGAGGGCGTAGAAAAATATAAGCGTCCCGTATGGCAGAGAGTTACTGCTGTTGCAGCTGCCGCCGCAATCGTTGCCGGAGGAGCCGTATTATTCCGCAATATCTCCCGTGAAGGCAAAAACAAAAACTCGGATTACATGACGGAAGTCGCAACAGATACGACGGATACAACCACAACTGAAAACTCAACAGAGTTGCTCAATTATGAAGAATATATCGAATTAATGCAGCCACAAGCTGACTCAGCCGCAACAGCCCTGTATAATGCCGCAAATGCAGCTCTTACAGAAATGAATGAAGAAAAAGAATTAAACGAACTCTGTATTATCAGCTCTGATGAAAGCAATAACTATAACGTAAGCATTGATTTTGATACAGATTCATTCTACGACAAACTGCATTACTATTTTAACAATGAGGAATTCTACACAGACTATGATTACTTCATTTTTGTACAGGGATACAACTGTATATACACTGTATGCGAAAAGAAAAAATTCGATGATATATACGACTTCCCTTCGGATCCAAGAAACAATACAGACGACATTGACACAGGACTTGTTGCAACATATCCCAGAGAGTCAGTTCCTGCTATAATAAGTGAAAAAAGTTACGATATGACAGATATATCAGACTTAATGGAAACACCTACATCTCCACGACCTTCGATTAATGAACTTATGACTATATGCCAACAGCTGATTCAAAACCCTACAATATTGCCGCGTCCGATCACCGATGATGGTTCTTATGTCGATGAAAAAGAGATTCATGGTCTTTCACAGATATATGAGGGAGAGGACTATCAGGAATATGCAGATATAGCTGTTGATTTCATCGACAAATACGAAGATATGCGCAACATCATCGACTATGGCACTTCCTACGATGAAAACGACGAAATAAACTTCAATGTAGTTCCGTCTGAGGAAGAAATACAGTATATGGAAGAAATAGCGTATATGAATGAGGCTACTCAGAATGACGATGCCGATGAGCAGAAAATATACAATGATATGGTGACATATTATGAAGATATAAACTACGGAAAATACAATCGCAGTACAGATGAAAGATTTAATGATATAGATGATATAAAAGAATATGCGCTTTCAATAATTTCAGAAGATTATTTCAATGAAGCATTCGCTGATACTCTTACCGACAAGCTTGCAGGAGCAAATGACGGAGATACCGTAACTTCTGATAAATGCACATTTTTTACAATGTACGACGGAAAGCTCTATGTTCAGAACAGAATACCAGCTAAGGGAAATCTGTTCGATCACTGGACAAATACCCCTATAAAAATATATGACGTGACTGAAACATCATTCCAGGCAGTAAGAGAATGGTCAATGTTTAATCCCGAATATGAAGCTGCTATCACTGATCCGGAAGAATTGGGATCAGGACACATAATCAACATATACATTTTCAGAAAAGACCCGTTAACCGGCGAATGGCGCATTGATAAACCTTAATTCAGATAAGCCCTGTGGTATATCCACGGGGCTTTTTGTGTAATTTATGGAACTTTTGTTCATCCGTTGACATTTGCATATATATGGTCTATAATTTTATATTGGAGGTGAGCTTATGGAAAACCGCACATATATCGCAATAGACCTGAAATCATTCTATGCTTCGGTAGAATGCGTGGAAAGAAACCGTAATCCGCTGACTGCAAATCTTGTTGTTGCTGACGAAAGCCGTACCGAAAAGACTATATGTCTTGCCGTTTCGCCCGCCCTCAAATCCTATGGTATCCCTGGCAGAGCAAGGCTTTTTGAGGTCATACAGAAAGTGAATGCCATAAATGCAAAGCGTCTTGACGAATACCGCAGACTTCCGGGAAAACGTTATGCGCAGTTTTCCGGAAAATCAGATGACGCTGATATCCTGAACAGCCGTCCTGATATGGCTGTGGACTTCATTATAGCTCCGCCGCAGATGGCTCACTACATGGAAATAAGCACTCAGGTTTACAAAGTCTATCTGAAATATGCCGCCCCCGAAGATATCCACGTCTACTCAATTGACGAGGTTTTCATTGATGTTACGGCGTATCTCGACACATACAGAATGACCGCCCATGAGCTTACAGTGGCTATTATCCGTGATGTTCTTGCGACAACGGGAATTACTGCTACTGCCGGAATAGGTACAAATATGTATCTCTGCAAAGTTGCTATGGATATCGTTGCTAAGCATATGCCGGCTGATAAGGACGGTGTGCGTATCGCTGAACTTGACGAAATGTCCTACCGCAGACTGCTGTGGAATCACCGTCCGCTGACGGATTTCTGGCGGATAGGCAGGGGCTACTCAAAAAAGCTTGAAGCCGCCGGACTTTTCACAATGGGTGATATCGCCCGTTTTTCTCTTGAATCCGAGGATTATCTCTACAGGCTTTTCGGCGTGAATGCAGAGCTTCTCATCGACCACGCATGGGGCTGGGAACCATGTACTATTGCCGATATAAAGGGATATACTCCGGAAAACAACAGTATAAGCTCCGGACAGGTACTCCAGCAGCCGTGCGATTATGAACAGACTGAGCTTATCGTCCGTGAAATGGCTGATCTTCTTGTTTTCGACCTCGTTGAGAAAGGTCTTGTGACAGATCAGCTTGTGCTGACGATAGGGTATGATTCCTCGAATCTTACTGACGAAAACATCAGCCGGAAATACAAAGGCGATGTAACTGCCGATCACTACGGAAGAAAAATTCCCAAACACGCACACGGAACAATAAAAATTGACCATTATACCTCCTCAACCCGTATTATAACAGATGCGGCTATGAAGCTCTACAGACGCATCATGGACAGAAACCTTACTTCACGGCGGATATATATCGTAGCAAACCATGTTATAAGCGAGAAAAATATGCCGGAGGAACAATACGAACAGCTTGATTTCTTTACCGATCACGAGGAAGTTGAAAAACAGCGTGAACAGGAAAAAATCGTCCTTGAACGTGAAAAGCGCAGACAGCAGGCAATTCTCGGCATAAAGAAAAAATACGGAAAAAATGCTATCATAAAGGGAATGAACCTTCAGGAAGGCGCAACTGCTATGGAAAGAAACAAACAGGTAGGAGGTCACAAGGCATGAACGAGAAAAATTACGATGATATCATCGGACTGCCGCACTATGTTTCGCAAAAGCGTCCCAAAATGTCCATGCATGACAGGGCGGCGCAGTTTTCGCCTTTTGCTGCACTTACAGGATACGAAGAAGCAGTTGCAGAAACGGCACGTCTTACGGACAGCAAGCTTATACCTGATGAGGAAAAATCCGCAGAGCTTGACAGAACTATCAGGCTTATCCTTGACAATATCGGAAGCTTTCCGGAAATCACGGTACTTTATTTTATTCCCGACCAGAGAAAAAACGGCGGAAAATATGAGGAATATACCGGTTTTCTGAGAGCTTTCAACGAATATGACAGGGTATTCATCTTCGGCGACGGTAAAAAAATCGCCGTAAATGATATATATGATATCAGATTTTCAGAAAAATAATGAAAATCTGCTGAAAATTCAAAAAACAGTTGCAGTATACAGCTTTTTTTGATATAATAATTATGTATGGAATATTAACTGGTCTGATTTTTATATGTCACATCAATTTAACATTCTATGTTATATATAAAAGACGGATCACCCGATTTTATTTCTGTATACGGTGTTTTGGCACCGAAAAAATACGGCATCCGCTGCCGTTGAATGCGGAAGCCTCTCATGGCTTATGGAGACAGATTATGAAAAAACAAAGAAGGCTATTGCTCTGCCCGATAGCAGCAGCTCTTGGTATGGCTGCAATGCTCCCGTTATCGGCGTCAGCAGCAGAAGGTGACGATGCAGCGGCTATTGTCTCTGCTTGGAACACAGACAGCAACGGAAAAATCTATTACTACGACGCTGACGGAAATTACGCTACCGGTGAAGTCCTGATCGACGGTCAGTATTACCTTTTCTCCGAAAACGGCGTTCTGAAAACCGGCTGGCGAACAGTCAACGGTCAGAGATGCTATTTTGACCCCGAATCAGGAAAGTCAGTTACCGGCTGGATAGACTATTTCGGTCAGAAATACTATGTTGATCCCGGCAGCGGAAAGGCAGCCGGAAAATTTACCGACAGCGAAAATAATACATATATCGCCGACGGATACGGCTCGGTGATAACAAAAGCCGGATTCACTCAGTATGAAGATTCCTGCATTTATGTCAACGAGGGCGGAATCATACAGACTGAAAGCACAGTGATAAACGGCGTTCCCTACAACATCGAGGCTGACGGAACTGTAGGCATCGGCTGGCAGACAGCTTCCGGCGATCTCTATTACATCAACAATGATGGCTCTGCTGTGACAGGCATTGCTGACGTTGACGGAATGAAATACTGCTTCGACAACGGAAAGCTCCTCTACGGCTGGCAGGAAGCAGACGGTAAAAAATACTATGCCGGTGAGGACGGCATCCTCATGACCGGACTTTTCATGATCGACAACGAGCTTTACTGCTTCGATGAAAACTGCGTCATGATGACCGGTATGCAGACCGTCAACGACGCCTTATATTACTTCGATGAAACTAACGGTACAGCTGCGTCAGGCTGGAAGGCTATAGGCAGCGATATGTACTACTTCGGCGAGAATTATACCGCCGCTAAGGAACTCCAGTCCATTGACGGAAAAACTTACTATTTCGGTACTGACGGCATCATGATGACTGGCAGATATATTGTCAATGGCGACAAATACTGCTTCGGTGAGGACGGCGCAGCTGTAACTGGTCTTCAGACTCTTGAGGACGGAAAATATTACTTCAACGAAACAGGCATAATGCAGCTCGGCTGGCAGACTATCGACGGAAACAGATACTTCTTCACATCAAAGGGTCCCGCTGCAAAGGGCTGGGCTTCTATCAACAGCAAGAAGTATTACTTCAATGACGAATGCATAATGCTCACAGGACGTCAGATCATCGACGGAAGCAAGTACTATATCGCCGCTGACGGTTCTGTACAGACAGGCTTCCAGACTCTCGAAGACGGAACATACTACTTCAATGCCGACGGAAAAATGCAGTTCGGCTGGCAGACTATCGACGGTAAGAAATATTACTTCTATGAAAACGGAAAAATGGCTGTAAGCTGCCGTATAGACGGATATAATCTCGCCGGAGACGGTACTGCCTTCCCCATGTCTGAAGTTCAGAAAAGAGCCGCTTCGATCATTGCAACTATCGGCAAAACTCCGGACGCTGTTTACAACTATGTAAGAGGTCACAACAGATACAAATATATTGAAGCTACCAAATCCCTTGCGCAGATCACTTCTATCGGCTGGAGCTATTTTGCAAACTTCGCAATGGATAACAGAAATATCGTCTGCTACTATTTCGCAGCTATCACCGATATTCTTTTCCAGGAAGCCGGTCTTCGCTCAAGAGTAGTTTACGGTACAGGTACAGGCACAGGCGACCACTACTGGAATCAGGTATACATCAACGGCGCATGGACAAATTACGATACATGCAACGGATTTGCCAATGTAACTGACGCATATCTGAAAAATTATACATACACATGGAAACAGTTTATTTACCCTGATTTCAGGGAAATGTCCTGACATCAGAAATTAACGGAGGTATTTTTACAATGAATTCTAAAAAAACAGCAATCATATCAGCAGCATTAATGATGGTTCTTGCAGCTTCTGCATGCGGAAAAGTAGAAAAGGAAACCTCTGACGTTGCCCTTGATATCAACACCGCAACAAGCGCTGTTGAAGCTACATCCAAAGGCGATGCAGAAACAACTACAACAGCTGTAACTACAACTTCTTCCGCTGTAAGTACAAAAGAAGGCGAAACTACTACAAAAAAGGGATATTCCGCTGACTCAGACGGAACTGTTCCGACAACAGCTGCTCCTGATGCTCCCGCAGACGAGCCAACTGAGGCCCCCACTGAAGCTCCGACAGAAGCACCTACTGAGGCTCCTACAGAAGCTCCGACTGAAGCTCCCACTGAAGCTCCCACTGAGCCGCCTACGAGCGCTCCCGTAACAGGTGTAAGCTTCAGCTTTGCAAGCCTTCAGGATAATGCCGCAAACTACATTGGCGGAATCCCCGTACAGTTCACAAAAGGCGGCGGCGGTGCATGCCTGACAGGCGGATATGACGCTGTTTCCTACAGCAGCCCCGAAATCGTTATCGACTGCTACGTTGACGGCGGCGTTGAGCGTATCTACAGCGTTTCCATCAACACAAATATATGCGCAACAGACAGAGGAATCACTGTAGGCAGCACAAGAGCTCAGGTTGAAGCTGCTTACGGCACAGGCGACGGCGGTTCAAGCTCTGTATGCTACAACGACGGCAGCAAGGAACTCTGGATCGACTACAGCGGTGATACAGTTTCCGGAATCGAGTTCTACATTGCTGTATAAGGAGGAACTGTTTTGGTATTCAGCAGTCCCGTATTCCTGTTTATCTTTCTGACATCGGTATACATCCTCTACAGGATAATCCCGACTACAACTGCAAAAAATATCCTTCTGCTTGTTTTCAGCATAGCATTCTATACTTACGGCGAACCAAAGGCTGTTGTACTCATGATAATTTCAATTTTCATGAACTATTTCTTCGGTCTTGCCATGAAAAAAGAAAACAAGATGCGCAAGCCCGTACTTGCCGTATCAGTAACTGCAAATCTCCTTATGCTCGGTATATTCAAGTATGCCGGCTTCGGCGCACAGATGCTTAACAAGCTCCCCTTCGTAAGCGTTTCGATACCGCAGATAGCTCTGCCTATCGGTATTTCCTTCTATACCTTTCAGGCTATGTCCTACGTTATCGACGCATACAAGAATCCGAAATACATTCAGAAGAATCTCTACAAGCTTGCGCTCTACATAACATTCTTCCCGCAGCTGGTGGCTGGTCCTATCGTAAAATACTATGACTTCGCCGACCAGATAGACCACAGAAAATGTACTCCTGAGCGCACAGCACAGGGCATGAGACGCTTCATTACCGGACTTTCCAAAAAGCTTCTTATTGCCAATACCATGGCTCTTGCCGCAGACTATGTGTACAGCCTTGATACCGCTGAACTTACGCTTCCTCTTGCGTGGCTCGGCGCTGTATCATACCTTTTCCAGATATATTTCGATTTCAGCGGCTACAGCGATATGGCTATCGGTCTTGGAGCAATGTTCGGCTTTAACTTCAAGGAAAACTTTAATTACCCGTATATTTCCCAGAGCGTTCAGGAATTCTGGCGCAGATGGCATATTTCAGTTTCCACATGGTTCAAGGAATACCTTTACATCCCGCTCGGCGGAAACAGAAAGGGAAAATTCCGCACAGGCGTGAACAAGATAATCGTTTTCTTCTGTACAGGTCTGTGGCACGGCGCAAGTCTCAACTTCATCGTGTGGGGACTTCTCAACGGAGCATTCCTGCTTCTTGAATCCGCAAAAATCTTCAATATACAGAAGCTTCCGAGATTCTTCCGCCACTTCTATGCTGTATTCATTGCGATAATCGCATTCGTATTCTTCCGTGCGGAAACTCTCAGCGAAGCATGCCGCTTCATCGGAAAAATGTTCACTCCCGATTTCGGCAGCGTGGGACATACACTTTTCATGAGCCAGCTTACTCCTATGTATCTGATGATGCTCGTTGCAGCGATAATCTTCTCAATGCCCGTTATCAGAACATTCTCGGAAAAAATCAGAACTTCCGGTTCTGCAAAGGCTATCGGTGCAGCTGAAACGATTTCGTATATCGTTTCGCTCGTACTTCTTGCACTGTGTATCGTTACACTTTCATCATCGTCATACAATCCGTTCATCTATTTCAGATTTTAGGAGGCAGCACAATGAAGAAAAAAAATCTGCTTTATTCGCTGTATTCAGCTGCCTTTATCGGAATGTGTCTTGTTCCGTCGGCTCTTATGCCGTTTGTCAAGGCTGACGACAGCAAGGAAAAAAGAAAGGCAGCCGATGCTCCCAAGCTCACTGACGAGGACGGAAAGCTGAATTTTGGCTTTTTTCAGGATTTCGAGAAATATTTCTCCGATCATTTTGCATTCCGCCAGCAGCTTGTAACGGCTGACGGAAGAATAAAAACAGCCGTTTTCGGGACTTCTCCGAATAAAAACGTTATCGCCGGCAAGGACGGCTGGCTTTATTACGGCGAAACTCTTGACGACTATCTGCATATAAATACGCTCAGTGACCGTTCTATCGAAAATATCAGGCACAACCTCGATATGATGTACGATTACTGCACAGAAAAGGGAATCCAGTTCGTATTTACTGTTGCTCCCAATAAAAACTCTGTTTATTCGCAGTATATGCCATCGCATTACGTTCCGAGCGGACAGCCCGGAAACTACGAAAGACTGGCAAAAAATCTTGCCGGCAGTCCATACTGGGTTGATATGAAGCTAACGCTCCAGAATACTACCTCCGGCGTTCCGCTCTATCACAAGACTGATACTCACTGGAACAACATGGGCGCTTATGTCGGTCATGCACGTCTTATGACGGCTCTCAACATGGATTCATGTCCAGCCGGAACATCGTGGTATACAAAAAACAACGACCGTCTCGGCGACCTCGCCGCTATGATATATCCGGCTGAGGATGCAAAGGATACACAGGTTCACAATGATTATCAGTTCACCTACCGCTACAGAGGCGCTTTCCACCGCCTTGATGATATGTCTATCAGGACGGTCTGCGACGGCAAGGAAGGCAATCTCAAAATGTTCCGTGACTCCTACGGCGAGGCTATACTCCCCTACATGGCAGAATGCTTCGGCAATGCTGAGTTCTCACGTTTTGTCCCCTATGACCTGTATTCCGTTGCTGACGGCGCTGTTATCATCGAGATAGTTGAGCGTAATATGGAAGATTTACAGAAATACGCTCCTATAATGCTGGCTCCGGAAGCTGATATTTCCGGATTTGCTCCGGCTTCATACAGCGGCGGTGATATCACAGCAAAAATGGAAATGAACGGCGGTATGACGCATATTTTCGGTGAGCTTCCTGAGGAATTCTTCGGCGAGGGCTTCACGGAGATATATGTGACAAGCGGAGGAACTTCATTCCGTGCATTCAACTGCTTTGAGGATAAGCTTCTCGGACGTGAGGATGAAGTCAGCGACAGAGGATTCTCCCTCTATCTTCCGCCGGAACAGTCCCCTACTGACGGAATCATAACAATAACTGCTGTCAGCAGCGGCGGTCAAGCCGTTTCTGCCGATATACAGCTATAATACATCTCTGAAAATAAAAGAAAAGAGTAGTGATACATATGAAATTCAACAAAACAGCATCACTGTTTGCAGCAGTGATAATTGCGGCAATGCCTTTCGGAAATGTCCTTGCTGCCGGAGAATCTGAAACAAAGCTTCCTGTTTATCCGGACAGCTTCAACAAGAATGATCTAAACGGCACTGTTATGATCGAGCTTCCCGAAGACGTGACCGCTCATGTGGAAATAACCTTCGATTCTCCGGAGGGAAAAGGTATTTCCTACTATGACTGCAATATGGACGGCACAGGTTACTTCGATATCGAAGGACGTGATACTTCTGATGACGACTACCGCAGCTACAACCTTACGATATCCCTTACCGGCGGAGAATACGGCAGAACCGCAGAAGTAACTGATACGTTTACAGTTCTTGACCCTAACGATCACCCAAATACATTCACAACTTTTGAATACAAGTTCACTGCCGACAGCGAATATTCAGCTGCATCATCTGAGCTTACAAAAGAAGAAAATCTCGGCGGTATTAACGGAGGTTACATACACTCCAAGGAATATAAGCTTCATTTCGGGGTTCTTATGGGCGATGTTGACGGCGATGGAATTATAACCGGCTCTGACGCAACTCTTGCTCTTGCAGAGTATACACTTATTTCTTCCGGTTCAGAGGGAACATTCAGCGATTATCAGAAAGCTGTATCAGACGTCAATAAAGACGACATCCTCACAGGAACTGACGCTACTATGATCCTTCGCTATTATACAGCGATCTCATCAGGAGGCAATCCAAGCTGGACCTGATAAAAGGAGGTAAAACAATGGAATATAAATACAGAACTTCTATGGTCTGCTCACAGCAGATATGCTTCAATATCGACGGAAATGTTATCACTGATGTTGCATTTCTCGGCGGATGCAACGGAAATCTCAAGGCTATTTCAAAACTCGTTGACGGCATGACTGTCGAGGAGATAGAGTCAAAGCTCAAGGGAAATACCTGCGGCAGACGTCCTACATCGTGTGCAGATCAGCTTGCCAAGGCTGTACGCAAGGCATACGATGAATTACAGAACGGCTGAGTTACAGGAAATATCGCTCTCCCAGACTAACCACTGACAAGGTATAATTGGCGGAGCAATTCCTGAAAAATCTGCATAATGATATGGGGTGAAACAATGAAACATAAAATCACAAGAATAATTGCAGCTGCACTTTCTGTTATGATGATGTCAGCGTCAGTTTCATGTGTGGAGGAGGTCAACCCCTCTGAAACATCAGACGAAACTTTCAGCTCAGTATCACGATATGACGGAAATATCCCGACTACCGGCAGCAGTGAAGAAGCTACAGATGAATCCGGTTCAGATATCGCTGTTACTACTACTTCCGCCACAACAACTGAAACAACTACGACTACTACAACTGTTTCTCCGGTTGCCAAAGGAAATATCTATGACGCCGGCGGAAACATCCTTATGTCCAGCTATCATGATGAAACAGGTACTGAGGTACGTTCTTCATCCGCAGATCCGGGCTACAGAATAGCTTTTGGAAATATCCTGAGCAGCTCGTCTGCCGGATTTGATTCTACTTTCGAGGATATCCTCAGAAAAGATAATCCTACCGCTGTCAACGGCGATACCGAAATGGGACAGTCGATCCAGCTCACAATGGACGCCAGAGTTCAGAACGCAATTTATCAGTATATGCAGAATAACAATATTGTCGGCTCTGCTGTTGTAATGCGAAATGACGGCTCTATAATGGCTGAGGTTTCATATCCCTCATACGATCCAGATCTGCTTCTTTCTGACCCGAACTACATCAATACACTTCCGGGCGGAGCTTGTGTAAACAAGGCTTTCCAGAATGTTTCACCCGGTTCCTGCTTCAAGATAATGTCCGAGGTTCTCTGCGACAAGCACGGTATAACCTCCCTCTACGACGACGGAACATGGACTGACGACGGTTCAGTTATCGTCAACTGGGATCACAATACAGGATATTACCCCGTCCCTGACCGCAGTCTCTATTCGGCATTTGTAAATTCCAGCAATATCTTTTTTGCAAAGGCATTTCAGCAGATAGGCAAAGACGCTGTTCTGAGCGATCTTGGAAACATCTTCAATTTCGGTTCCGGATATGAGATATGGTGTGATTTCGGCTCGCTCGAAAACAACATCGAAATTTACTGCAATGACGACCTCAGACGAAGTGCTTTCGGGCAGTCTTATGTCCGCACCTGTCCGATATATCTTGCCGCTCTCGGCAGAGAAGCAGTTTTCGGAGATATGGTCAAGCCTTTTGTTATAAAAAACATCGTTGATACAAGCGATTTCAGCAACGTCATCGGGGAAGGCAGCGAACCCTTTGAGGTTATCGGAAGCATTCCCAAAGAATACCGTCAGAATCTCCTTGACGGCATGAGCGGTGTTGCTTCAAATCTCGGTGTATACGTCCCCGAAGGATATCAGCTTTACGCTAAAACCGGAACTGCTGAAACAGGTGCCGGAGATTTCCTCTACATAACAGGCTGCGTGAAAAATGTCAGCGACAACGGAAGCAGCTGCGGAACAAGCTCTGATTACAGCGACTACAGAGCGTCCGGCGGTTCCTATACGATAGTTATGCAGATTCAGAATGCACAGTATCACGGATTCAGCTTTGCAAGTCAGTCCGCTATGTACTATAAAGGTATAGTTGATATTGTTTTCAGCTATTGATATTATCCCCTGTGTTTTTCACAGGGGATGAAATGATCGAAAAACATGATTATCTGCGGACGACCAATGTGTATAATGTAGTAAGATAGTATACAGAAAGTGCAATGACATAGTATACAGTTTTATGGTAAAATAAAAGGCATAGGGAAAACTTCAAAAGGAGGTTTTAAATATGCCATGGAGGAAT
>JAFXEJ010000147.1 GCA_017513795.1 Ruminococcus sp. | reverse complement strand
TATCGCTAAGAAGCACGGCGGCGTAAACGAGACATTCACAGTTAGACGTGTAGCTCACGGCTGTGGCGTAGAGAGAGTATTCCCTCTGCATTCTCCGACTGTTGAAAAGGTTGAGGTAATCAGACACGGTAAGGTTCGCAGAGCTAAGCTTTATTACCTCAGAGACAGAGTTGGTAAGGCTGCTAAGGTTAAGGAGCAGATCCGCTAATCGGATGCAGACGGAGTTTTTGCCGGTGTATTCCGGCTTGGAATCTGTATTTATAAGGGAAGCTGTGCCTTCTCTATAAATGCAGGTTCATAACTCACATTTTTCCTGAGACACGCCGCCGGACTTTTGTTTTGCGGTGCTGACTTGAATCTGAATGCCTGTCCCCGATCTATGCAATGCACAAGGGACGGGCTTTTTATTTTATAACAGGAGGGTTAACATGGAAGAAAACAAAGAACTTGAAATAGAAAAAGACGAGGATGCTCCTGCAAACGAGCCGGAAACAAAAGAAGCAGAAGCTTCTGAAACAGAGCCTGCAAAGCCGGAATCTTCATATAATAAAAAGCTGATGAATGATATTATAGATATCGTTGAATCTACATTTACAACGATATTTGTTATCATGATGATATTCACATACCTTCTTCATCCCGTAAATGTCAAGGGAAAATCCATGATGCCTACGCTCAAGGATCAGGACAGAATCCTTATGACTACTGTATATTTCAATCTTGAATACGGCGATATTGTAATTGTTGACAACGATATGGCGTATGACCTTGACGCAAACGGAGAGCCTGTTGAAGTGAATATCGATGGAAAACAGCTCAAGGAATGCATTATCAAGCGTATTATCGCTACCGGAGGTCAGACTGTTGACATCCGTGACGGAAAGGTATATATAGACGGCAAGGAAATCGACGAGCCTTATGTAAGATCTGGTGCGGTGACAAATCCTATGTCGGCATTCAGCAACAACTACCCGATCACAATTCCGGAAGGCTATTACTTCGTAATGGGTGATAACCGTCAGGAATCCTCTGACAGCCGTCATCCTGATGTTGGTCTTATCAAGAAGTCACAGATTTACGGAAAGGCGCTTGTAAGGTATGCTCCTTACAGCGAATTCAAGTTCCTGTTTGATACAGAAGATGAATCAGCAAATTAAAAGGAAAAAGAGGAATCTTATTGTTATTGCATCGGTCACACTTATAATTGCTATCATTGCAATTATAATGCCTTTTCTGCTTAAAAAGCCTGAACAGGTGAAAAAACGAGAAAAAATTCGATTTATCCGTTTGGTTGGAGTTGCAATGGAACCTACTATTGAAAGCGGTAAGATGATAAGAATGACTGATGATATTTCAGATATTGAATGCGGCGACATTATTGTATATAATAATGATAAAGCATATCTGCTCAATGATGAATCTGAACAAGTGTCTGTCAATCCCGAAGGGGCGTATGCAAATGAAACGTTGGTTCACCGGGTGATAGCGAAAGGCGGAGATTCAGTAGATATTCATGATGGAAAAGTCTGGGTAGACGGAAAGTCTATTGATGAACCGTACATTACTGGTGAAACTTCTGTACTGGATGATGATGCTTTTGCCGGACAGTATCCTATAGAAATTCCGGAAGGATTTTACTTTGTACTTGGCGATAACCGAAATCACTCATTGGATAGCCGCAGCACGGAAGTTGGTCTTGTTAAGAAAGAGCAAATCATCGGAAGAGTGAAGTGAGTATCAAATGAAAATAAGAAAAAATCTCCCCAAACCGCTTGAAGCAGTTTTCGGATTTATAGAATTATTGTTTTCTACTTTGCTTGCAGTAAGTCTGGTTTTTACCTATTTACTGCGGATTGTAGAAGTCAGCGGAGATTCGATGAGTGACACTCTCGAAACAGGGGACAAGGTTATTATGACTGCTTTCTGTAATAACCCGAAACAGGGCGATATCGTTGTGTTTTATGCTTCTGACGCAGTAACTCTTGACGAAAACGGCGGACTTGTATTTTCTGCCGGAATAAGACAGAATCTCATGAAGCGTGTTATAGCTGCAGAGGGACAGACAGTCGATTTTGACTTCTCAGCCGGAAAGGTTTTTGTTGACGGCAAAGAGCTTGACGAACCGTATATCAGCGGACTTACGCACAGCGATCAGGGAGCATTTACAGGAAAATATCCCGTAACAGTGCCGGAGGGCTATGTATTCGTTATGGGCGATAACAGACGTGCTTCCATAGACAGCCGTGCCAAGGAACTCGGATTTGTCGCAGCGGATGATATAATCGGCAAAGTGGTATTCGGAATATCGCCATTCGGAAAGATAGACGGCTGATAAATGGAAAGCAAGGGGGATTCCCCTTAAAATACAGGAGGTTCATGTGGATAATACAGATATGAAGCAGATACAGTGGTTTCCCGGCCATATGGCGAAAACGAGAAGACTGATAGCTGCTAACCTGAAGCTGGTGGATGCCGTTGCAGAGATAGTTGACGCAAGAGCTCCGCTGAGCAGCAGAAATCCGGAAATGGACTCTCTCACGAGAGGAAAGCCACGTCTGGTGATACTGAATAAGTGTGACCTTGCGGACGAAAAGGCTACCCAGAGCTGGATAAATTACTTTAAAAACAACGGCGCAGAGGCTGTTGCTGTGGACTGCAAATCCGGAAAGGGGCTTAAAAATATCCTTCCGGCAGTAAAGAATAAAGTTCTTGCTGAGCTTATGGCGAAGCGTGAAAAGAACGGAATGACCGGAGCAGCGGTACGTCTTATGGTGGTGGGAATCCCGAATGTCGGTAAATCCACCGTTATAAACAGACTTTCCGGAGCGAAACACGCTAAAGCTGAGGATCGTCCCGGTGTTACAAGAACGAAACAGTGGGTGAAGCTTGATAAAAGCACTGAGCTTCTCGATATGCCCGGAGTTCTGTGGCCGAAATTTGAGGATCAGGAAGTTGCTATACGACTTGCTTTTACAGGAGCGATAAGCGATGATATCCTCGATATAGAGACACTTGCAGCGAAGCTTCTTTACTTCCTCGCACAGGGATATCCTGATTCCCTGAGAGAACGCTACAAGGTCGAGCCTGAGCCGGAAATGACAGGTTTTGAGCTTCTTGAAGCCGTAGGAAAAAAGCGTGGAATGATGATTTCCGGCGGCGAAATAAATACCGAGCGTGCGGCAATTACCGTAATTGATGAATTCAGAAGCGGAAAGCTCGGACGCATCACTCTTGAAATGCCGCAGAAAAGAGAATGATATGGCGAGAATAATCATTCACAAGGAGCTTTTTGAATACGACAGCGCAGTCCGGAGTGAATTTCCAGTGATATGCGGCGTGGACGAAGCAGGACGAGGACCTCTTGCCGGCGATGTCTATGCGGCGGCTGTTGTGCTCAGAGACGGCGATCTGATAGAATATCTCAATGACAGCAAGAAGATATCGGAAAAACGT
This sequence comes from Ruminococcus sp., assembly GCA_017513795.1. Classification (GTDB taxonomy): domain Bacteria; phylum Bacillota; class Clostridia; order Oscillospirales; family Ruminococcaceae; genus Ruminococcus. The sequence continues at coordinate 17,557 of JAFXEJ010000147.1, read as the reverse complement.
CGTGAAGAGCTCTATGATACTATTATAGAAAGAGCAGAGGCATATTGTATTGCAACTGCTTCTGTTGAGGAAATCGACAGGATAAACATTCTGAATGCGGCTATGCTTGCGATGAAAAGGGCGGTTGAAGGTCTTGGCATAAAGCCTGATCTTGCGCTCATTGACGGAAACCGTTTGCCTGAGCTTGAATGTCCGTCACGTTTTGTGATAAAGGGCGATGCTACATCAGCTTCAATATCGGCGGCGTCGGTTCTGGCGAAGGTTGCAAGAGACCGCTACATGAAGGAGCTTGCTGAAAAATATCCGCAGTATGCTTTTGAAAAGCATAAGGGATACGGTACGAAGCTTCACTATGAAATGCTTGAAAAATACGGTATATCCGATATACACCGCCGTTCATTCCTGAAAAAACTGCTCAATGAAGATAAGTGAAACGGGAAAGCTTGGTGAGGAAAAGGTCTGCGGATACCTGACCGGACAAGGTTACAGGATAATTCAGCGGAATTTCCGGATCAAGGGCGGAGAAATTGATATAATCGCTGAAAACGGCTTTTATATTGCATTTGTCGAGGTCAAGACACGCAGACCTGACAGTGCGGTAACTGGTTTTGAAGCGGTTACGAAGCGGAAAAAAGGTCTGATAATAAGGGCTGCCGCTGAATATTGTATAAGGCATCCGAACGAGTTTCAGCCGAGATTCGATATTGCGCAGGTCATTGCGGATAACGGTGTGATTCTCCGGATTGATTATATAGAAAATGCCTTCGATACGACGGGCTATAATTTTATATTCTGAAAGGTGATATTATGTTCTACAACAGTACAAGAAACAGCAATGTCAAGGTAAACAGTGCTGAGGCTATTACTCAGGGAATCTCAGTTGAGGGCGGTCTTTTTGTTCCTGAGAGCATTCCGGTTCTTTCTCTTGACGAGATTAAGGCTGTAGGCGATATGAAATACGCTGACAGAGCTGCCTATGTTTTCTCAAAGTATCTGACAGATTTCACAGAGGCTGAGATACATTATTGTACCGATAATGCTTATTCTACAAAGAATTTTGAGACTGAAAGCATTGCTGAGATCGCACATCTTTTTGAAGGAACCTACATGCTGGAGCTCTGGCATGGTCCGACATGTGCTTTCAAGGATATGGCACTTCAGATTCTTCCCTACTTCCTTACAACATCAGCAAAGAAGATAAATCTTGACAAGAAGATAGTAATTCTCGTTGCAACTTCCGGTGATACAGGAAAGGCTGCTCTTGAAGGTTTCAAGGATGTTGAGGGAACTTCTATTCTTGTATTCTATCCCGAGGATGGCGTTAGTCCTATGCAGAAGCGTCAGATGAAGACTCAGGAGGGCGGAAACGTAGGCGTCTGCGCTATCAAGGGTAATTTTGACGACTGTCAGAACGGTGTAAAGGCTATTTTCACTGATGATGAAGTTAAAAATCAGCTTGAAAATGCCGGACTTATGTTCTCAAGCGCAAATTCTATCAACTGGGGACGTCTTGTTCCTCAGGTGGTTTACTATATCTCATCATACGCAGAGCTTGTAAAGAGCGGAGAAATTGAGCTTGGCGAAAAGATCAATATAGTCGTTCCTACAGGAAACTTCGGAAATATCCTCGCTGCATATTATGCAAAGCACATGGGAATTCCTGTAAACAAGCTTATCTGCGCTTCAAATGTAAACAACGTTCTCACTGACTTTATAAATACAGGTATATACGACAGAAACCGTCAGTTCTATGCAACAGTTTCTCCTTCAATGGATATTCTCATTTCAAGCAACCTTGAAAGACTTCTTTATCTCATGACTGACAGAAATGATGAAGTTATCCGTGACTGGTTCGGAAAGCTTGCATCTGAGGGCAGATACGAAGTTACAGACGATGTCAAGGCAAAGCTTGCAGATGAATTCTGGGCTGGTTGCTGCAATGACGACGAAACAAAGGAAACAATAAATGCAGTTTACGGCAAGTATTCCTATACATGCGATACTCATACAGCTGTTGCAGTTAAGGTTTACGAGGACTACAAAAAGGCTACAGGAGATAATACAAAGACAGTTATTGCATCCACAGCAAGTCCTTATAAGTTCAGTGCCGCTGTTCTTGAAGCTCTTGAAGGAGCAGAATCCGATATCGACGAATACGCAAAGGTTGACCGTATCGCAGAGCTTTCAAAGCTTCCTGTGCCGGCTGCACTTGCTGATCTTAAAAACAAACCACTCCGCTTCAATGACGTAATTGAGAAGTCAGATCAGAAGCAGTACGTTCTCAGAACCCTCGGTATCTGATAATGAGTCTTTACGTTATCGGTGATCTTCATCTGTGTAAGGGAGATCCCGGCAAGACCATGAGCATTTTCAAGGGGTGGGATGATTATCAGGAACGAATTGAGCAGAACTGGCTTGAACTCGTGAAGCCGGAGGATACTATAGTTCTTGCCGGAGATATTTCGTGGGGAATGTCGCTTCAGGGGGCAGCGGAGGATTTCCGCTTCATAGACAGACTTCCGGGAACGAAAATAATTCTCAAGGGTAATCATGACTACTGGTGGACGACCATGAAGAAAATGGAGGATTTCTTTGAAACAGAGGGATTTTCCACACTCAGGATACTTCACAATAATCACTATCAGTACGGTGAATACGGTATCTGCGGAACACGAGGCTGGGTAAATATGCCCGGAGAAACACAGGATGAAAAGGTTCTGCGGCGTGAGGTGCAGAGACTTGAAGCTTCTATAAAGTCAGCACTTGCTGAAAATCTCAGACCGCTTGTGTTTATGCATTATCCGCCGATATTCGCAACGAATTTCAATTACGATATTCTGGAGATACTCTACCGTTACAACATAAGCGACTGCTATTACGGACATATTCACGGCAGACAAGCACATGAATTATGCATTACAAACACTTATGATGACATAAACTTCCACCTGATTGCTGGTGATTATTTACAGTTTATTCCGGAAAAAGTGATTTGATTTGTAAGAAATACAGAACTGTTAATTTTTAGTAGAAAAAAATTTTTGAATGTGGTATAATATACCAAGTATGTTATATAATAACAATGGAGGAAATATAAATGAGCTTAAAATCATCAAACAAAACAGATGTGAATACTACAGAGTTAGTTATTTCAATCGACGCTGAGACTTTTGAGGGTGCTGTTGAAAAGGAATACCAGCGCCAGAAGAAGAACATCCAGATCAAGGGCTTCCGCAAGGGCAAGGTTTCAAGAAAGCTTGCTGAGAAGGAATTCGGCGAGGGCGCATTCTATGAGGGCGCTATCAATGCACTTCTCGGTCCTGAGATCGACGCAGCTGTAAGAGAGACAGGCATTGTTCTCGTTGACAGACCCAGCGTTGAGATCGTTTCTATCGACAAGGCTGAGGGCGTTGAGCTCAAGGCAATCTGCATCACAAAGCCTGAGATTGAGATCGCTGACTACAAGGGCATGACAGCTCCTAAGCAGGCAGCAGAGATCAGCGACGAGGATATCGACAAGCAGATCGAAATGATCAGAAAGAAGAACGCTCGTATCGTTTCCGTTGAGGACAGAGCTGCACAGCTCAACGACGAAGTTGTTATCGACTTCGAGGGATTCTTCGGCGACGAAGCATTTGAAGGCGGCAAGGGCGAGGATCATCCTCTCCGTCTCGGCAGCGGTCAGTTCATCCCTGGTTTCGAGGATCAGATCGTTGGCCACAACATCGGCGATGAGTTCGATGTAAACGTAACTTTCCCTGAGGACTACCAGATGGCTGATTATGCAGGCAAGGCTGCAACATTCAAGACAAAGCTCAAGGCTATCAGCTATGAGGAGCTTCCTGAGATCAATGATGACCTCGTAAAGGATGCTACAGAGTTCGAAACAGTTGAAGAATACAGAAACGACATCAAGACAAAGCTTGAAGAAGCTGCTGCAAAGCAGGCTGAGGCTTCTTTCGAGAATGCTCTTATGGAAAAGCTTATCGAGAAGGTTGATTCTCCTATCCCGAACTGCATGTTCGAAAGCAGAATTGACGCTATCGTAAACAACTTCAATCAGCAGCTCCGCCAGCAGGGTATGGATCTCAAGCTCTACTTCCAGTACACAGGTATGGATATGGATTCCTTCAGAGATACTTACAGAGACAGAGCTGAGGGCGAAGTTAAGCTCCGTCTTGCTCTTGAAAAGATTGCTGAGCTCGAAGCAATCGAAGTATCTGAGGAAGAAATCAACGATTCTCTCTCAGAAATGGCTGCAGCTAACAACATGGACGTTGACACAATCAAGCGTTTCATCAATGTTGCTGACTTTGCTGATGACCTCAAGGTTCAGAAGGCTGTTGATCTCGTAAAGGAGACAGCTGTTGTTGACAACACTCCCGCTGAGGAAGCAGCAGACGCTGAATAATTACAAGTAAATCATTCACCTTGTCCCACAGAATATGTGGGACAAGTATTTTAAGAAAGGCAGTGAAATTATGAGCAGTTTTATACCTTACGTTGTTGAACAGACAAGCCGTGGAGAACGTTCCTACGACATTTTCTCACGTCTTCTCAATGACAGAATCATTATGCTTTCAGATCAGGTGAACGATGCTACTGCAAGTCTCGTTGTAGCACAGCTTCTTTATCTTGAAAGTCAGGATCCGGAAAAGGATATATCCCTTTATATAAACAGTCCCGGCGGATCTATCACATCCGGTATGGCTATACATGATACTATGCAGTATATCAAGTGCGATGTATCGACAATCTGTGTAGGTATGGCTGCTTCTATGGGAGCTTTCCTCCTTGCTGCCGGAACAAAGGGCAAGCGTTTTGCGCTTCCCAACAGTGAAATAATGATTCACCAGCCGCTTATTTCAGGCGGACTTTCCGGTCAGTGCACCGATATCAAGATCCATTCTGATCACCTTGTAAGAATCCGTCAGAAGATGAACGAGATGCTTGCTGCAAATACAGGCAAGTCACTTGAACAGATTCAGCTTGATACAGAGCGTGACAACTATATGACAGCTCAGGAAGCAATGGAATACGGTCTCGTTGACAAAGTGATCGAGAAGAGGTAGGATATCTGAATGGCAGAAACATTTAAATCATGCAGCTTCTGCGGCAAGGGTGAAAACAGGGTTCATAGTATGTTTTCAGCCGGTTCTTCCAATATATGCGACGAATGCGTCTGCTACTGCTATGAAATGATCTTCGGATCTTCCCATGCCAATGCCCAGAAAAAATCTGCAAAGAAGAATAAAACACAGTCGCTTTCTGAGATGAAGCTCTTTAAGCCGATGGAAATCAAGACCTTTCTTGATGAATATGTAATCGGTCAGGATGACGCTAAAATTTCGCTTGCTGTTGCCGTTTATAATCACTATAAGCGTATTCTCAGCAAGGAACAGCAGGAAGCAGACGAGGGAACTACACAGGTTGACGATGTTGAACTCCAGAAGAGTAATGTGCTTCTTCTCGGACCTACAGGTGTAGGAAAGACTTTTCTTGCACAGACTCTTGCGAAGTTCCTGAATGTACCGTTTGCTATTGCAGACGCTACTACAATTACAGAAGCCGGATATGTAGGCGACGACGTAGAGAATGTTCTTGTACGTCTTCTTCAGGCAGCTGATTTCGATGTAAAGGCAGCTGAAAGAGGAATTATCTACATTGACGAAATCGACAAGATTGCAAGAAAGTCCGAGAATACATCGCTTACCCGTGACGTAAGCGGTGAGGGCGTTCAGCAGTCACTTCTTAAAATCATTGAGGGAACAGTTTCGAATGTTCCTCCTCAGGGCGGAAGAAAGCATCCTAATCAGGAATGCATTCAGATAAACACAAAAAATATTCTCTTTATCTGCGGCGGTGCCTTTGACGGCCTTGAAAAGCAGATACAGCAGAGAACTGATAAGTCAGCTCTTGGATTTGGTGCTGATGTTAAATCCAAGAACGAAAAAACTGAGAATATCTTCAAAAAGGTTGTACCAAAGGATCTTGTAAAGTTCGGAATGGTACCGGAATTTGTCGGCAGACTGCCGGTTATTTCTGTTCTTGAGGAACTTGATGAAGCTGCACTTGTGAGAATTCTTACTGAGCCGAGAAATGCTCTTATCAAGCAGTATAAGAAACTCTTTGAGTACGATGACGTTGAGCTTGAGATCGAGGAAGAAGCTCTTATTGAGATTGCAAAGAAAGCGATATCCCAGAAAACGGGAGCAAGAGGTCTTCGTTCAATACTCGAAAAGATTCTCATGCGTTCAATGTACGCAGTTCCTTCTGATGGAAGCATAGCAAAGGTTGTAGTAAATGCAGCATGCGTTACTGATAACGCTGAACCTGTGCTTATCAACAGAAGAAACAAGAAGGTAAAGCTTCCGCAGTAAAAGATCATAAAATATGTAAAGCTCTGTACCGAGGTACAGAGCTCTTTTTTTTGTCTCAATCAGCAGCCGCAGCCACAGTCGTTGTTGTTATTGCATCCGCAGTCGTTGCCGCAGCCGCAGCCACAGCCGTTATTTGAGAAAAGGATGACAAAGAGGATAACCACGAGAATGAGACACCAGTTACTTCCACAGCCAAAGTTTGCATTACACATAAAGAACAACTCCTTAAAAAAGATGTATTTGAAGCGTTTTGTTTTCGCTTCATAGTACATAGTATGCTATGGCGAAAAAAGTGTTACAAAAATTTTCCTGATTATTTATTTCGACTGTTATCGCACATCAGTCGTGGCATAATATTATAGTGATGATATCGCATGAAAAAGGCGAAAATCAGGAAAGGAGAGAACAAATGATAAATACAGATAAGTTCAACAGGAAGTCGGTGAAAATTATTGAGGATGCAGTGCGGCTTGCGTCAGAACTCGGGCATACCTATATCGGCAGTGAGCACATTATGCTGGCAATGGTTTGGGACGCTTCTTCACGGGCGGCGGATATACTTATAGAAAACGGTGCTGCCTATGATGATGTACGCAGAGCAATTATAGATCTTGTCGGTCAGGGAACGCCATCGGTACTGAATTACAGGTATTTCACAACAGCGTCACGAAGGATACTTGAAACGGCAAGCCAGATAGCACAGAAAGAAAAGAAAAAACAGGCTGCTCCGGAGCATATTCTCGCAGCAATTATGAAGGAATCCTCATGCAGTGCGTGTACTGTTATACGGAAAATAGGCGGAGATCAGACCGGAATATGTCAGGGACTCGATATGATAGATTCTCCGGAAGTCATAAACGAGATTTATGAATCGCTGAAACCAAAGGCATCGCATCTGCCGAATCTTTTCCGGTACGGCAGAAATATCACTGACATATCAGTAATCAAGAAGAACGATCCGCTTATCGGACGCAGCCGTGAGATAGGCAGAGTAATGCAGGTGCTTGCAAGAAGAACAAAGAATAATCCATGTCTCATCGGTGAGGCTGGAGTAGGAAAAACAGCGATAGTCGAGGGGGTAGCGGAGCTTTTCGTGAGAAATCTCGTACCGGATTCGCTGAAGAACCGATTTATTTTTTCACTTGATCTGACTGCGCTTCTCTCCGGAGCGAAATATCGTGGAGATTTCGAGGAACGCATCAAAGCCTGTATAGAGGAGGCTGTCAATGCCGGAAACATAATACTGTTCATCGACGAGATACACACCATTGTAGGAGCCGGAGCCGCAGAAGGAGCAATAGATGCCGCAAATATTATGAAACCACGTCTTGCACGAGGTGAGCTTCAGGTTATCGGGGCAACTACTTTTGACGAATACAAAAAGACTATCGAGAAGGATTCTGCTCTTGAGAGAAGGTTTCAGCCGGTACAGGTAAGCGAACCGGACAAGGAAAGCTGTATCCGTATAATAAGCGGACTTAAAAGCAATTACGAAGCCTTTCATCAGGTGGAGATAAGCAGCGAGATCGCAGAAATGGCAGTTGATCTTTCAATGCGTTATGTCACAGATCGCTGTCTCCCTGACAAGGCAATAGATCTTCTTGACGAAGCGTGTGCGTGTGCAAAGATTCGCTGTGATTCGGGCGTTGTTACTGAGGATACAGACTTTATAAGTATGAGTGACAGGGATATCAGGCTGAAATCATTGGGAAAGGTGATTCGTGGAAGCAGTAACCCGAAGGTCACAGAGGAAGATCTTATATCTGTCATAAACCTGCGGACTGGAATCCCTCTCAGCAGAATTACTGCGGAGGAGGAAAAACAGCTTATGCTGCTTGAAAATCAGCTGTCGCAGAGGGTTGTCGGGCATCGTAATGCAGTCAGCCGAGTTACAGATGCAGTCTGTCGGGCAAAATCAGGGCTTCGTGACAGACGCCGCCCGATGGCGTCTTTCATGTTTGCCGGACCTACGGGTGTAGGCAAAACGGAACTTGCCCGTGCGCTTTCAGAATGCCTGTTCGGTTCGGAGAGCAGTCTTATCCGGTTTGATATGTCGGAGTATATGGAGAAGCACTCTGTATCAAAGCTTATCGGCGCACCTCCGGGATATGCCGGATATGAGGACGGCAGCGGAAATCTCTGTGAACGAGTGCGCAGAAATCCTTATTCACTGCTTCTTTTTGACGAAATCGAAAAAGCTGATATGGAAGTGCTGAATATCCTTTTGCAGATACTTGACGACGGAATGCTGACGGATTCATCAATGCATCGTGTGAGTTTCCGCAGCTGCATAATTATAATGACAACGAATATAGGTGCCGGAAATCGCACAAATACAGCATCACTTGGATTCACAGGAGACAGCAGTCGGGCAGAGGAAGAACGTGTGCAGCAGCGTGTCCGTGAGCATTTTTCTCCTGAGCTTATCAACAGGATTGATGAGATAATCGTATTTTCGCACTTGTCAAGAGATACAGCAGAGGAAATAAGCCGCATAGCACTTGAAGATCTTCGTGAACGTGCGGAGGGTATCGGAATAAGCCTGACATATACGCCAGAAGTCGCAGAGAAGGTAGCGTCAGCGGCAGATATTGAGAAATACGGCGCACGCTCTATAAAGCGACTTGTTACCGAACTGATTGAAACGAAGCTTGCGCATCTTATCGTAACATCGCAGCTTGTGCGTGGTGATAAGGCTGAAGTAAGCCTTGTAGGCGGTGAAATAAATATCCGTTCTGATGCGGAAATAATAGCGTGACAGAAAATAAGGGCGATACAGATTAAGTATCGCCCTCAGTTTGTCGATAAACATGATTATTTTCGGACGACCAATGGTCGTCCCTACATTTATACACGCAAAATAGCTATCTGTAGGGGACGGCGTCCTCGACGTCCCACAAAACAGAGTTTTTTGGACAGTCTCAGGGCGATACAGATTAAGTATCGCCCTTTGTGGTATTATTTGCTTTCTTCCGGGTTTGCGGAAGTTTTTTCAGCCGGTTCATCGTCAGTTTTCTGACATCCGAGAACAGCATAGAGTACGATCATAGCTATTCCGGCAACACATACAGCAATGCTTGCTGACATGAAAGCTTCGGTAAGCTTGAACATTGCGCCAGTGTAAGCGGTGAATATCTGAGGCTGCTTGATAGAAAATGCATTGAAATACTTTGTTGAAAGCAGATAAATGCTTGGAATCATTCCGATTGTTCCGGCAATCGTTGCGCAGATACCGGTCCAGTAGAAAATTGTTTTCTTTTCCTTGCGGTTTACAAAGATAAGGAAGAGCGTCAGAAGAACAGTACCGCCTACTGCTGCAAAAGTCAGCAGCGGACGCATTTTATATACTTTTGAAGCAGGCTTGAGAACTCCATGCTTGTCAAGAGCTGAGAATTTATAGATATCACATTCCTCACCGATTACCTTGTAAGCGTTTTCCTTGGTGTTATCAAGCTTTTTGTAGAAATCATCATTCTTTTCGTAGCCTGTTTCGTCAGCTGCTTTGTTGAAGAAATCCTCAATTGCGCTGTTCATTTCAGAGTTTTCAGGAATATCAACGCTGAATTTTTCGCCTGATTTGAGTGCGCTGTAGCCTTCGTTGATATATGCATTGATTACGGACTGCAAATATTCTTCATCAAGATTGGCTGTGTATGTTTCAGCCGGAATTCCAGATGCGCCTGAAAGCTCCTTAAATTTGCGCTCAAGCTGTTCAGAGGCTTTTGCGGCGATATTTTTTTTCTCAGAGAGAGTAATTGTGCGTTTAGCATTTACATTGATGTCAATGATTATAACACCTACACTGCATATCGTCAGCAGAACGAGAAGAATGGAAATTATCAGTGAGGGGATGTATGCGCTGAGTTTTTTCATGTTACTCACCCTCCCTTTCACTGTAGTATTTGGATTCTGTGAGATCGCAGATAACGCCTATTCTTTCATCGGAAGCACCGAAAATATCCTTGGAACAGGTGTAAAGTGTAAGACGTGTATCTTCAGTGGGGATGACATATTTTTTATTTGTATCCTTGAAGGAGATCGTCTCACGGACAGTATAAACAAAGCGTCCGTAGTTGGTTTTCACTGTGATCTTATCACCGACGCTGAGTTTGTCAAGTTCGGCAAAGAATGTATTCACATGAGCGCTTACAACGGAATTGCCGGGTTCACCAAACACTGATGAGCCGGATGACTGACATGCACCTATTTCAAAGAGTTCGACATCGCTTCCCCAGTAAACGGGAACAGTCGTTTCGAAAACATCGCAAATGATATCCGCATAGTGCTCAGCGTATACCGGACGGATTACAGTGCCTTCGTCGGAAGTATAATTTTTGTCGTCAGCTTCGATTTTGTTGTCCTTAATGATAAGACCGGAACCAATGTTTTCCGGATCAAGTTTAAGTTCATCCATAAAAACAAGACCCTTGTATCGCTGGAGCTTGTCTGATGGTTTGATAAGCGCTATCATGATAATGCCCATGCATATGGCGGCAAGAATAAAGGGCGTAGCGATGTGTATGAGAAGTCCGCCGGATTGTCTGCTGTTATTTTTCATCTGCTGTTCTGTCCTTTAACGATGATCTGCGGAATAAGAAGATAACTCCGGCGATTGAAATGAGGAAAAGACCTCCGGCTGCTGCGAATACCCAGCGGCGGTCATAGCCGGTATTTTCCACGATATCTGCACCGACGCTTGAATGACCGATAACCTTGCCGTCCTCATCGTGGACAGTAAGCTTGATAGTATCATCGCCAAGTTCATCAACGGTAAGCTTTACGCCCATTTCTTCTGCAACATCAGCCATTCCCTTGATAGTATCAAGCTTCTTATCTGTAGGAAGCTGCTTCAAGAGACTGCGTCGTTCCTCAGGAGACAGATTATCGAGGATGAACTGCTGCTGTTCCGGCGGAAATGTCGCAATATATGACTGTTTTCCCTCGTAAGAGAGAGCAATAAATTCCTGTTTGCTGATTCTTGTGAAAGTTGTTCCGTCAGCCATAGTCAGTGTAATGACGTTTTTTGAAGGCTCAGTCGGAGCCGGTTCTGTAGCGGAAGGAGTTTCAGGCTCATCAGATTTAGCCTGTGTTGTAGTTTCCGGAAGGGCAGTTGTAGTTGTTGTGACCTGCTGAGTAACCTGAGGCCCTGTTGTCAGATGATTCTGACTTTCAGCATGGAGTGCGTCTATAACTCTTTGAAGATTTTCTGAGGTCCAGTATTCCGGACCGTATTCAGCGAGAGCCTGATTATATACATCCTGAATAAAATATTCCGGATATCCGGCTTCACGAGCGGCCTGCCAGACATCCTCAACAGTAGCTGCACTGGCTGTCATTCCACCGAATAACAGAGCGGCAGAAGCACCGAGAACAGATGTTATACCTATAAGAAATTTCTTTAACATATAATTCCTCCGTATTTTTGTCGTTGTTGTCTTTGTCTTGTCGTAGTATATTATACCCGTTTTTTACAGTAATGTCAAGTGAATTTGCGCCTTGACATCTTCCGTTTGTGAGTTTATAATATTGAGAGAAAGAGGTGATATCAATGGAGAAAATGCTGAAAAACTGCCGCCTGTGTCCGAGGAGATGCGGCATAGACAGATACGAAAAAAGCGGATATTGCGGTACAGGAGCAGAAATCCTCGGAGCAAAGGCTTGTCTCCACCAGTGGGAGGAACCTTGTATATCATATAAAAACGGCGCCGGAACTGTATTTTTTTCGGGCTGCGGACTTCACTGCTGCTTTTGTCAGAATAATTCCATAAGCAGTGATATAAAGGGAAAAAGCATTACTGTAAATCAGCTTGGCGATATATTTCTGCGGCTTCGTGACAGCGGAGCTGACAGTATCGAGCTTGTAACTCCTACGCATTTTGCGCCGCAGATAATTTCTGCACTTGACATGGTGAAAAATCAGCTTGGAATTCCCGTGATATGGAACAGCGGCGGATATGAACTTCCGGAAACGATTGAGCTTCTGAACGGCTATATTGACGTATATCTGCCGGATATAAAGTATTATTCACCGCAAGTTTCAGCGAAATACAGCAACGCTCCGGATTATTTTGAGTATGCGTCCGAAGCTGTTCTGAAAATGACTGAACAGGTCGGAAAGCTTACATACAACAGCGAGGGCGGTCTTGTGCGTGGAACGATAATCCGTCATCTTGTACTGCCGTCGCACCGGCATGATTCCATGAAGATACTCGACTGGATAGCTGAAAATATATCTCCGGAGAACGCTCTGCTGAGCCTTATGAGCCAGTATACCCCATTTGAACATGTACCGGAGAACTGCCCTGAACTACGTCGGCGTGTTACGAAAATGGAATATAATTCCGTAGTCCGTCATGCTGATGAACTCGGACTGAAGGGCTTCATGCAGGAGAAAACATCTGCATCTGCGGAGTATGTTCCGGATTTTGATTTTTCCGGATTATAAAACAAATCCCTTTGTTGTTTGTAGTATCTAACAAACTTCTGTCACATATTCTTCCCGAAAGCTGTTATATTGGATGAGACGTCTCAAAGAAGAGGTGATAACATGACCAGTAAAGAAACAGAAAAGCTGAAACTACTCTACGAAATCTACGAGCAGCCGATGTACAGGATAGCATATGCGGTTCTGCACAGCACTGAGCTTGCTGAGGATGCAGTTTCTGACGCTTTTATCCGTATTATCGGACGGCTTGACCGTATCGGTGACCCGAAAAGCGAAAAGACAAAGAACTACATCGTCAGGGTGATAAAAAGCACAGCAATTAATATCTACCGGAAAAACAAGCGTGCCTACATAACGGAAATCCCGATAAATGAGGAAACAATGCAGATTCCGGACAGATCAGCGAGCGTGGAAAAATCCGTCATTGACGATGAAACCAACCGTGAGCTTGATGATTTGCTGGGACAGATAAGCGAAACAGACCGCAATATAGTTTTATTAAGATGCCGTGAGGAATTGTCGTGGAGGGAAGTAGCTAAGGTTCTGTCGATTACCGAGACAGCCGCCCGAAAGCGGTTTGAACGAATCAGAAAACGCCTTATTGGCATGAAAGGAGAAATATCTGATGGGAAAATCTGAATTACCAAACAAAATAGAATTTGACAGAATAGTGGAAGAGGCTTTTTCATCTGGTGAGCGTCACAGCTTCTCCGAACAGTACAGGCAGAAGAAAGATAATATACAAAGGGGTATGATTATGAAAAAGATGAACAATAAATCAGAGCGTATTTTTGTAGGCGCTGTTGCTGCAGCCGTACTCGCTGTAGTTGCTGTTCCTACAGGCGTAGTTATCAAAAACAGTCTCGAACCCGACAAAGCAGTTCCCGGTACAAATGATGCTGCTGTTCTCGTGGATGTACCCGAGGAAGAAACAGACCCCATGGCAGCAGTTGAGCCTGAAACTGAAATAGTTGAGGCTCCTGAAGTGATTGAGGAAGGCTTTAAAACATATGAATTCGGCTGGCTTCCGGAGGGAATGTCAGTTGATCCGGACGGCTGGAAGATTCACGATGAAGAAAGGCTTGCCTGCATTACACCCATGCTTTACAAGATAACTCCCGAGCAGGAGCTTCTCCCACACAGCAATTTCCAGACCGGCAGTATGGATGAATATGGCCTTGACGGCAGATGCGTCACGATATTTACTTCATGCCTTTTCCGTACAGTTCAGGAAAATTTCTTCGGACGCAACGTATGGATAACCTTTGAGGGAAGCAATTATGCAGTTTTCCTTTATGTTTCAGACGCACTTGACGACAACGACCTTGCTCAGATCATAGAGAATATCTCACTTGTTGATACAGACGAGGATACAGGAGCAGTATATGTTGAACCGTCTGAGGTTGAACAGAATGCTGAACCTACAACAGTTGTAGAAGGAGAGGCAGTAGAAGAATCCGCTGATTCTATAACCCGTGATGATCTTACACTGTATTCTATCGGTGATTTAACAGTAGATGAAGTGGATCTGGGAGATGGCCGTGTCCGTTCTATGAATGTATCTGTAAATGACGCATATATCACTGATAACTTTAACGGTCTTACTACGGACGGCATCGGTCTTGACATTGATTTCAGTGAGTTTACCGATGAAAACGGAAAGATTATTGATGCTGTTACAGAATATTTTGATGTTGTTGAACAGCCCGATGGTAATTATATAAGGGAAGAAAAGGGCAGTGATTCTGAGGCTTCAAAGATTCTTGTTGTAGTTCTGACTTATACAAATAACTCTGATTTCCAGGATGATTATTGTGTTTCCCCGTCACTTATGACTATTGCTGATAGCGTTCTTGAACCAATTGAGTTCGCAGAAATGCACAGCACAGAATATTCTTCTCTCTGTAATCTGGATAAACTGGATAGTGAACGTCATTTAGCATTCAGCTTATATGCAGACAGCAATAAGGGCGACAAGAACGGCTTGGTTCTTAATCCCGGCGAGAGAGCAGAGGTAAGACTTGCATTTTTACTTCGTGAGAATGAAGTCGGCAATCTCTATCTTAATCTGACAAGCTCTGGTCTTGAAGGCAGCACACTGGTTGATCTCTGCAATATTGAGGAAAGATAAACCTGATTGACATAAATAATAGATTGACATAAATAAAACAGCATGGGGTGAAAACCTCATGCTGTGAATAAATAAATATAAATTTATAGGGGACGCCTTCACTTGCAAGGCGTCCCCTCTTTCAAAACAGTCCACCGGACTGTTTTGAACTTCACCCCTTGCGAGGTGCTTCTGAAGCATTATGTGGGGTTTTACCCCACACCCCACCAGAGGCGCTGCCACTGGACACCGCCAAAGGGTTATAACCCCTTTGGAATCCCAGTATTAGGGATTTTTATTTATTTGGTGATATATTCCGCAGCGTCACTGAGCCATTCGCCCTCAAACAGCTCGATAGTTCCCTGATCGCAGTGCTTTGCAAGCTCGGGATCAATAGGAAGCTGTGCAAGAACGGGAATTCCATACTGAGAAGCAATTTCAGCGATGTGGCTTTCGCCGTAGATGCTGTGACGCTTTCCGCAGTCGGGACATTCAAAATAGCTCATGTTCTCAACGATACCAAGAATCGGGATATTCATAAGCTTAGCCATTTTTACAGCCTTTTCAACGATCATTGAAACAAGCTCCTGAGGAGAAGTTACGATAACAATTCCGTCAACAGGGATAGACTGGAAAACAGTAAGCGGAACATCGCCGGTTCCGGGGGGCATATCAACAACGAGACAGTCGATATCCTTCCAGATAACGTCAGTCCAGAACTGCTTTACAACGCCTGCAATAACGGGACCTCTCCATACAACGGGATCGCTCTCGTTCTCTAAGAGAAGATTGATAGACATAACATCAATGCCCATTTTGCTCTTTACGGGGATGATTCCGAATTCGCAGCCTTCAGCCTTTGAATGGATTCCGAAAGCCTTGGGAACAGAAGGACCTGTGATATCAGCGTCCATAATACCTACGTTTTTTCCGAGTCTCTGGAGGGAAACAGCAAGCAGTGAGGAAACGAGAGTTTTACCTACGCCGCCCTTTCCGCTGACAACGCCGATAACCTTGCCGATATTGCTCATCTGATTTGGTTTTTCAATAAAGCTCTGCGGCTCTTTTCTGCTGTCGCAGTTGCTTGAGCAGCTGGAGCAGTCGTGTGTACATTCGCTCATTACAGAACACTCCTTAATAATATTTTATGTTACCTATATATTATATCCCATTTTTTCTGATTAGTCAAGCGTATTGAGTATGTGTAAAAAATATATAGGCAATGTAGGGTGCGATGCCAACATCGCACCGTAGACATATTAAATTCATAACTGGCGGATGTAGGCATCCGCCCCCAGACTGTAGAAAAAGCCGTATATTAACGGGACGTCGTGGACGCCCAACGGAAGTGCCCTTGGGGTGCGCCGTCCCCTACAGATGACTATTTTACATATTATGAATGTAGGGGCGAACTGTGTTCGCCCGCAAACAACAATGTTTATCGACAATCTCCGGGCGGATGTAGGCATCCGCCCCTACATAAAGAAATAAACTGATATGAGTATGTTTGCCTACGAAAATTTTTACACATACCGTATTGAACCGAACCTTGACGAAGATACAAAAATGTGATACTATTATATATAGAAAAATATTTTTTCGGGGGAATCATAATGAAAATTACGATAAAAAGCTTCAGAAGCGGAAAAAATACGGAAAACAAGCTGAAAAGACTATATACCTCTGCGTTTCCGGCGGAGGAGCGTGCGCCGTTCCGCCTGATGATGTCGAGGGTAAAAACTGGAAAAGGCGAAATGCTTGCTGCCTTTGACGGCGATGAGTTCGTAGGTTTTGCGTATATTATCTGCCATGAGGATGTTGCCTATCTTTTTTATCTTGCTGTCGAGGAAAGCAAAAGGGGAATGGGCTACGGAAGTCTTATAATTGCCGGTGTGAAGAAGAAATATCACGGAAAGCGTATTTTTCTTGCAAGAGAACAGCTTGACGAATCTGCTCCGAATTACAGTCAGCGTGTCAGCCGCCGTGAATTTTATCTCCGCAGAGGATTCAAAGATCAGCCGCTGCTTATTCAGGAGGCGTCTGTTGTTTATGATGTAATGAGCGTCGGAGGATATATCTATCCGGAGGAATACGCCTGTCTTATAAAATGGTGGACAGGAAAGCTTCTTGGAAAGCTTGTAAAAATGTATATGATAGGAACTGAACCTGTTGGCAAATGATGATTTTCGTCTGTGATACGCTGTTTTTTTCGTATTTCAGAAAAAAAATCGAAAAAAATCTGAATTTTTTTCAAAAAAAGCTTGACAAATCAAAACTGTTGTGGTATAATTAATATCGTTGATTGAGGTGATATAAAAAACCTGAGTCATGTCTGGGTGTGGCGCAGTTGGTAGCGCGCTACCTTGGGGTGGTAGAGGCCGTGGGTTCAAGTCCCGTCACTCAGACCATATAGCGGATATCATTTCGGTGATATCCGCTTTTTGTTATTGAGGTTATGGATTTTGATGCATGAATTTGTAGCATTTTTTCTATTGAAAATAGTGGTGAGATATGGTATAATATAAGGGACAGACAGAACGGAGAATAAGAATTTGTAGATGGGAACGATAATATGATACGACATGCAACGATAGCAGATGCATCAAGAATAGCAGAAATATT